>JAUPMC010000190.1 GCA_030836605.1 Thermoplasmatota archaeon
GAGCAGCGAGAGCGAGAGACTGAACGGGTCGTCCACTATCGAGGATATCTGACCCTCGACGAAGTCAATCGCCGCCTGGATGAGCGGGTCAGAGCCGGGCACGCCCGAGTGCAGGAGCGCCCTGGCGATGTAGCCCGTGGCCGCGATGTCCTTGGACAGCAGGAGCGGGTTGTTGAACTCGTATATGCCCCAGTCCGGGAACTCCCACGAGCCGTCGTCCTGCTGGATCGACATGAGCCAGTTCTGCATGTCCGTGATGATGTCCTCGTCCAGCCCGAAGCCCGCGTTGATCGCGTCCTGGAACGCTATCAGGCCCCAGGAGGTCAGCCACGGGTGCACGTCCTGGTCCTCCGGGAACCAGACGATGCCCCTGCCCTCGCCGTTGTTCGCGTCCACGAGGTACATGAGCTCGTGCTGTATCCCCTGGTTCACGATGCTCTCGTATGCGAACATGTCCTCCGGGGATGTGCCGAGCTCCATGACGGTCGCGTAGGCCAGGATGTCTATCGAGAGCATGGACAGGGACTGCTCGCCGCAGCCCGAGACATACTGTATGAACTCGTCCACGCCCTCCAGGAGTACGGCCTCGACGCTACCCTGTATCTTGACCCACGCGTTCGTGCTGTTCTCTATCATGTCCTCCGCGAGGAGGAGCGTGTGGGTGACGCTGCCGTTCCCGATCTCGCCGTTGACCAGGGTCTCGACCTTCTTGCCGTCCGGGACGACCTCCATCGCCCTCACGACCGCGTCTGAGGCCTCGTCCGAGGCCGCGGACACGGTGATCGTGTGCCAGCCGACCTTGTCAGCGACGATGTCGTACGAGACCGAGGTGACGTAGTTGGCCGGGACGACGACAGTCTGGTTCGTCGAAGACAGCAGCGTGAACCACGGGTCGTCCACGAGGGACACGTTCACGGTCTGCTCGGTGTCGAGGTAGTTGTATATCATGATCTTGAGCGGGAACTCGTCCCCTCTGACCACGTTGAGCGGTATGTCAGGCTCCACGAAGAACGGCTGGAAGACCGTCACCTCGCCTGAGCCGGTCCCGATCGTCCCGTCGGAGGTCGACGCTATGACGTCGACCTGCCACGATGTGATCGAGTCCGGGGCCGTGAGCGATATGTTCGCGTACCCGTCCTCGCCGGTCAGGAGGCAGGGCTCCCAGTACCATGTCTCGGGGAAGTACTGGCGGACTATCGATGGCCGGGAGCCGGTCCCGCCGGAATCGCCCCCTTCCTCATCGCCGTACGCTGTGTCGAAATCGATTCCCCCGCCATAGCCCGCGTCCGCCGTGTCCTCCCAGAATATGTCATCGTCCGAGTCGTTGGGCGGGAGCAATGGCACTTCGGAGCTCGAGTTCGTTCCGAACCCCAGGGTCATGACGTACACCGCCGCGAACCCGGCCCCGACAAGGACCAGGGCCATTATCGCCGCGATGACGACCTTGCCGCCGACGCGTCTCGGGCGCGTGCCCACGAACAGCATGAGGCCGACGGCGAAGCAGAGGTAGAGCCCGAACCAGAAGCCCCTCGACGCGTCGTCGAGGATGTCCCCGGCCGCTTCCAGGTTGTCAGGCCATGTGGACATCACGCGGGCCTCGTCCATCTCGTAGATGACCTCCTCAGACTCGGAGGGGAGCGTCCCGACGCCCCCGTACACGTAGGTCAGCACCTGGTACTGCGGGATGACGAACTCGCTGTCGAGCCCGAAGACTATCTCCTCGAACCCCTGGAAGATGCTCCCTACCTCGTACACGGCCTCGTCAACTACCGACACTCCGAGGGCCGCGACCGTCGGGGCCCCGCCGTTCTCTACATAGAACGACAGGCCGACCTCGTCCCTAGGGTAGTACGAGCCGTTGTCAGCGGAGATATCGACCGTGAGCATGGACGAACCGCCGACCGAGAAGGTCACCGCGTCCCTGGAGACGCCCATGTCCTCCTCTATCTTGTACACCCTGAGCTGCGCGAAGGGCTCGGCGTCAGGGCCCAGGTCCACCTGCAGCGACGCGCGCCCGTCCTCCAGCTGGACGACGCCCCTGTCGAGCATGTATCCTCTGGACACGAGGTCCCAGTACACGTTTCGTGTCATCGAGTCGCCGGCGTAGACGATGTCGAAGTCAGCGGTTTCCCCGACCTCGTAGGACGACTTGTCCGAGACGACCTTGAGTCCGACCTCGGATGTTATATCGAGTTCGAGGGTCCCCGAGCCTATGTCGTGCTCGGCGCGCACGTAGGCGTAGGTCTCCCCGTTGTATGTGAACGTCAGCTTCGCGACACCCCTCGCGTCCGTGGCGGCGGTGTCCCAGAGCCCGTACTGGCCCCCATTGGACAGGTACAGATTAACCGTGGCGTTGTCCACGGCGCTCCCGTCAGGCGTGCGCACGATCGCGTAGTACGTCGACACCTGTCCCTTCACGCAGCTGTCGGTGAGCACCGAGACCACAAGGTCGCTCTGGGCCACCGGGATGACCTTGTACCTTTTCTCCACGTGCCCCGCGGTGTCCGTGACCGTGATGTTGAGCTGTATGTACCCGTTTCCGCCC
>JAUPMC010000191.1 GCA_030836605.1 Thermoplasmatota archaeon
ACGCGGTCCCCCGGGAGCTTTGGGCGACGAACGGCGATGACTGGCACTCGCATCGTCAAGCGCCGAACAGGGCCCACGCGTCCCCGCCGATGTCGCTGCGGCCCCTCGGAACCGCTCGTCGGCAGACCTTTCGATGTGTGAACCAAACGCGTACTGACTCCCCCTCAATGTAATATAGTGGACATCGGTTTTCCGTAGCGGGGTTATCTCACCCTCTAAGGGGAGGAGCGAGAATATGACAGATGATAATACGAACATGACGCGGGGCCGGAAGGCTTTGCTGAGCCTCGCGGTAGTTGTGGTGATGGTCGCGACATCGTTCTCGGTCGTAGGAATGGCCGCCGAGACGGCCAAGGCCGACGCGTTGTCCCTGATCGGGCCACAATGGTGGAGGTATGTCAGCGCGGCGCTCCAGTCCGGGGAGATCTCGGAGGACGCCACGCCGGCGGAAGTGAAAGATTGGCTGGACGAGCGTGTCGCCGGCATGAGCGACAAGGTCCTGTCCAGCTACGTGAACCCGGAGGCGGCGAAGGCCGTTGCGGTGAACGAGGATAAGGCGACCTCGCCCGTGGACGAGCCGGAGCCCGTGCAGGGCACTGGGAAGATCCTGGTCCTGCTGGTCGAGTTCACAGGCACTGACGAGTACAAGGGCGTGGTGTACGAGGGGCCGCTGCACAACTCGGTCGCGCAGCCGGCGCCTGAGGACCACACGACCTACTGGTGCGAGGACTTCAACACCGCGCACTTCGAGGAGATGCTCTTCGGGGACGGCGACATAACGCTCAAGAGCTACTACGAGGAGCAGTCCGGCGGCCTCTACACGGTCGACGGCTATGTCAGCGCGTGGGTGCAGATAGGTAACCACTCCGAGTGGTGGTACGGCGCCGACAGCAAGCAGGGCGGGGAGGGCTCGGACGACTTGAACGGTCCGGCCTGGAGGTTCGCGATAGACGCGGCCCTCGCGGCCTACACGCAGTACGGCGACACGATCCCATGGGCCGACTTCGACGTGGACGGCGACGGCTACATCGACAGCCTCATGATTGCCAACGCCGGCGTGGACCAGTCCGCCGGGGGCCCGTCCTGGGCCATCTGGGCGCACAGCTGGTTCGTCAACGAACCGTACGGGTTCGAGCTGCCCAACGGCATGAAGATAGGTTCGTACACGACCGAGCCCGAGAACGAGGCGATCGGCGTGTACGCGCACGAGTACGGTCACCAGCTCGGCCTGCCGGACGAGTACGACTGGACATACACGGGCGAGGCCCCGACCGGATTCCTGAGCGTGATGGCGACCGGCTCGTGGGGCCCGGGCATCGCCCCCGACGGCCGGATGGTCCTCGGGGTGTCGCCGTGCCACATGAACGTCTGGGGCAAGTACGTCCTGGGCTGGGAGAACGGCGCGACGGCCTACTACGACTTCACGGGCGGCGACAGGATAAGGTCCAAGGTTAGCATGCTCCAGGTCGAGACTCCTGGGGACGGCATACGCGCGGTCAAGATCGAGCTGCCGGCCCAGGTAGTCGACATCGGCCTGCCGACGAGCGCCACCGGGGACTACCAGTGGTACTCCGGCTACCGGTCCGACTGGACGGACGAGGGCGACATCACGTACTCGTCGTACGAGATGACGACGGCGACTCAGATCGCGATACCTTCGGGCGGCGCGAGCCTGACGTTCAGCGAGTGGTTCGAGATAGAGAAGCTCTTCGACTTCGGCTTCGTGGAGGCCTCGACCGACGGGCTGGTCTGGCAGTCGCTCCCGGGTCAATACACGACGGACGACAACCCGTACGGCGGCAACACGGGCGACGGGATCACGGGGGCTTCCCACCACTACGTGACAGAGTCGATGGACCTCGGCGCTTTCGCCGACTCGTCGGTATACCTCAGGTTCCGCATGCAGCAGGACCCATACGTGCACGAGTCGGGCTGGGTCATCGACGACATCACGGTGACGGACTCGGACGGCAGCGTCCTCTTCCAGGACCTGGTCGACCCATCCTCCCCGGCGCTGTGGACCCTGACCGCGACGGACGAGGGCGGCCCGGGCTGGCTCGTCATCCAGGGCGAGGCCGGCATACCCGTGAGGCACTACTACATCATGGAGTGGAGGAACTTCGTCGGGTACGACGCGACGCTCCTGACGAGCTACCAGTTCGTGGACCTCACGGACCCGTTGAACAACGATGTCGACTTCTGGGCACACACGCCTGGCCTGCTGATCTGGTACAGGAACTTCCTGTACGAGGACAACAACGTGGGCCAGCACCCAGGCTACGCGGGCATAGGCATCGTCGACGCGCACCCGGAGCCGATATACCAGGAGTACAACGACGTCATGGTGAGGCAGCGCCTACTCCTGATGGACGCGACCTTCGGGCTCAGGGAGACGACGGCGAACTCGATCCCGTATGTGGGGGAGTACCAGTACTTCCCGTCCCTGCCTGCGGAGCCGACGTTCGATGACAGCGGCGTGTTCTTCTACCTCGACTTCGAGAAGGGCGTCACTAAGTTCATCGGGCTGGAGCTGCCGACCTACGGCGTCAAGGTCACCGTCACGAGCGAGCTGCCGGACCTGACGGGCGCGAAGATATTGGTGGACCTGAAGCCGGTCGCGGCGTAGTCGAAAGGGCAAACCGTTTCCTCAAACTCCTTCGAT
>JAUPMC010000192.1 GCA_030836605.1 Thermoplasmatota archaeon
GTGCCGCTGAGAGGCTTGATCAGGGCTCGGTCCCTGGGCGGGACGATCCTGGGCGGAGCCGTCAAGAAGGGCTTCCCGTACGACTGATCAGAATCTCTTCGCGGATTCCCTGAGGGCCTCGACCACGGGCATGGGCTTGCCGAGCATGAACCGCTCGAGTGCCCCGCCACCGGTGCTGCAGTACGAGAACTTGCTCATGAGCCCGAACTTGTTCGCCGCCGCGCTCGAGTGCCCTCCTCCTATGACTGAGAACGCCCCGGACTCGATTATCGCGTTGTAGATGGCCTTCGTGCCGTCCGCGAACTTCTCGCGCTCGAAGACGCCAGGCGGACCCGAGAGGAACACTGTCTTGGACTTCATGACAGTCTCGCAGAACCTAGCGATCGTCTCCGCGCCGATGTCCAGGACGGCCGCGCGCTCCGGCAACGAGCCAACGACGTACTCCTTCCTCTCCCCGTCCTCCTCGACGGCCGCGTCCGAGGGCAGCATGATCTTGTGCCTATGCTCTTCCCAGAGCCTCTTGGCCTGTTGCACGGCCTCATCTGTCAGGTCCTTCTTGATGAGTTCCTCGGTCTTCGAGCCGACCCTGTTCCCCAGGCTCCAGAGGAACCCGTACCCTGCGAGTCCGGCGATTATTATGTGGTCCACGGACTCGTTCTTGGCGAGCTTCTCTATCGCGACCAGCGCATCCGAGAGCTTCTTGCCACCGAATATGTAGGTCGAAGGTCTCTTGGGAGATTGGAACACCTCGGCGAGGGTCGTGATCTCCTTCTCGAGAAGCCTGCCGGCGGCCGAAGGCAGCACGGTCGTGAAGCCTACGAGCGATGCGTGCGACCTGTGGGAGGATGCGAACGCGTCGTTTATGAACAGGTCGAACTTGGGCGCCAGGGTCTTGACCAAGTCGGACCGGGCGTGCTCCTCCGGGGTCTTGCTGGCCTGCTCCTCCCCGAAGTACCTCACGTTCTTCATGAGGATGCATTCGCCTTCCGCGAGCCCGTCTATCGCCTTCAGCGCATATCCTCCGAAGATGTCGTCGACGTACCGGACCTTCCGGCCGAGGTACCTGCTGAGGTAGCTCGCGTGTTCGTTGAGCGGTATGAAATCATAGTCCCCAGGTCTTCCCTGGTGCGCGAGGACGACCAACCTCCCACCCCTGTCGACGATCTCCCGGATCGTCGGCACGGATGAGAGTATCTTCGACCCGTCCTCGAGCAGCAGCGTCTTCTCGTCCACGGGCGAGTTGATGTCCACCCTCAGAAGCACCCTCTTCCCGCGCAGGTTGAAATCATCCAATGTGTGAAAGCCCATCCTGCTGTCCCCCTCTGACCGATTCCCCAGCACTTCTCCCCTTGCGGTGCGCCCGCCCGTTTGTCCGTGCGCGCGCGGGGAAACCCCGGACCCCTCCGTCAAAGCCGATGCCTCCGCGCATCCGTCGTTCACTGGGCGCCAGACGCGCGATTCCTACGATGTACCGGATTGGACGTTCGATATAAAGCATTGACGTCGCTATCAATCGGTGGAAGGGGATAGAAAGTATTTAGATGAGGCATCAGCATTGGTGAGGAAAGATGGGCAACTTCAGGGTTTTCGACTGCTTGGCCCATGCACGGATGTGTTTCGTTTGAAGGCGATTGCGATAGACAAGTTGCTCGTGAAAGACATCATGAGCCCCCCGATTCTGACTGCCAGCAAGGGAGAGACCGTGTCCGAGGTAATCTCCAGGATGAGGAAGAACAATGTCCACGAGATGCCCGTGGTCGAGGGGGACAAGCCTCTCGGGCTCGTCAGCCGCGGCGTCATGCTGGCGCGCAGGAACATGCCATTGAGCGCGAAGGTCGAGCACATAATGGTCCCCGCGCCCAGGCTAGAGGAGGACATGACGGTCCTCCATGCCGCGGAGGAGATGCTGTCTTCCGGCGTAAGGGGCGCCCCGGTCGTGAGGAATCACAAGATGGTCGGGTTCGTCTCGCGGACAGACATCGTGAAGATGCTCCCCAAAGTCGACGAGCTGAGGTCCAAGAGGGTCTCGGAGATGATGAGCCGGAACCCTCACTCGGTTACCGCCAATGAGTCCGTCAGGAAGGCCAAATTCATGATGACTGGCCTCGGCGAGAAGGCCCTGCCGGTGGTCGACGAGGCGAACATGCTGATAGGGGCCGTCGGGATGACCGAGGTCATGGATGTCATATGGTCGCCGCAGGCGTCTAAGCCGCCGAACGAGATCATGGGCTCCGACAGGGGGCCTGCAGACGTGAGGGTGAGCGGCATAATGAACAGCTCGCCGGTCTCCGTCTCCCCCACCGACACGCTCGAGAGCGTGGTCGCAGTCATGATGGACAAGAAGCTGTCCACGTTGTTTGTCACTGAAGGGGGGAAGCTGGTCGGCGTGCTGTCCCAGGTCGACCTCATGGAGCAGGTGATAGGCCTACTCCCGAGAGAGGGCGTCTATGTCCAGATATCGGGCCTCGACACTGGGGACCCGGAGGTCTACGACGTCATGTACGAGATGATCGGGAAGTCTATGAAGAGGATAGACAGAATACTGCCGCCGAGGGTGTTCTCCCTCCACGTCACGGTCTACAACCCCGAAGGGCTGAAGAGCAAGTACAGCCTGGGCGCGAGGCTCACGACATCCAAGAACATGTACTACGTCAAGTCGGTCGACTGGAACCTGTACAAGGCGACGGACACCCTCCTGGACATGCTCGAGAGCAACGTCAGAAAGGACCATGAGAAGCAGCTCGACCTCTCCAAGAAGCGCAGGCCGGGCCTATAGGTCCCAATACTCGGACGCGTTCCTCATGCACCTCTCGACGGTGCCGCGTCCGAGGCAGCTGTTGTCCACGATGTCCGTGAACTCCAGGGGCACTTCGACCCCTTCCATCGCCCCGACCATGCCCGCGACGACCTCGGAGAGGGACGGGATGTCGTATCCGCCTTCGAGCATGAACGTGATCCTGCCCCCGCAGTTCCTCTTCGCGAAATCCAGCAGTTGCCTGGCCTGCCTCAGGTGCCCGTCCGACGAGAGGCTCAGCGACGCCAACGGGTCCCTGTAGTGGTTGTCGACTCCCACGCTCACAAGGACCGCGTCCGGTCTGAATTGCTCTAAGACGGGGTTCACCAGGCTCTTGTATGCCAAGTCGAAAGTGGAGTCCCCGCACCCCGAGGCGAGGGGGACATTGATGTTGAACCCCTGTCCGTCGCCCTTCCCTAGGAAGTCCAGCGAACCAGTCCCCGGGAATATCCCCGTCTGATGGGTAGAGATGTAGAGCACCGTCGGGTCTGCCGCGAAGACCTGCTCCGTCCCGTTCCCATGATGGACGTCCATGTCCACGATGGCGACGCGTCCGTCCCCGTCCTTGCGAAGTCTCCTCGCGGTTATGGCTATGTTGTTGAAGTAGCAGAACCCCATGCCGTAATTGGGCCCCGAATGGTGCCCCGGGGGGCGTGTCAGGGCGAAGGTCGCCCTCTTGTGCTCCTTCGAGTAGACCGCCGCGTCGACGGCGCACTGCGCGGATAACGCGGCGATACCGTAAGTCTCATGGTGCACCCTGGTGTCCATAGTCAGGCTGCACTCGCCGCAGGTCTCGATGAATTCAATGTAATCCTCTTCGTGGACGAGCTTCAACATGTCCTTATGGCCCGTCTTTGACGGCCGGACGTCCTTCCAGAGGTCGTGGGCCTTCAGCTTCTGGACGATCCCTCTAAGCCTCTCTGGCGACTCTGGGTGGAACGGGTCCTGAACGTGTCCGTAGAACTCCTCGTTGAAGAAGATGGCCACATTCCTCCCTAAACCTGATGACCGTAGATAAGTGTTGTTCCGTTATCGGCCAGCCTGACCCGAGGGACTCCGCGGTTCGAGCCCCTCATACGCCAGCGCCGAAAGTAACATAACACCCACATGCCCGTTTGGACACCGGTGTTCGCGTGACAATAGAGCAGATCCTACTCCTACTCGTCGCGTTCGCGCTCGTCGCTCTGATATTCTATGTGAGCTCGGCCCTGGTCGCCCGGGACTGGTCTGTGGACGGGTCGTTCGTGCTCAGGCTCTTGCTCGTCTCCGTGGTCGCTGTCCTGATGATACCGTTCATCCAAGACGTCGCCCATGAGCTGCGCGTCGACGAACTCGGGCTGCTGTTCGCATTCGTGCTCCTCATCGTGCTCGTGCGCTACGTCATGGTCGAGGAGCTGCCCGTGTCGGATGACTGGCTAGCGTCGATAGTGATATCGCTCCTGGGCGTGGTCATGATGTTCGTGTTCCAAGAGGTGGCCGACATGCTGTTCGACACGAGGCTGCTCTCGCTGTTCTAGATCTCCCGGAACTCCTTCGTGCAAGGCGTCAGGATCTGGCATCCCTTCTTCGTCACGAGGATGTCGTCCTCTATCCGCACGCCCCCGAACCCGGTAATGTACACCCCGGGTTCGACGGTCAGGACCATGTTCTCCTTTAGTACCATGTCCCTCGCCGGGGAAAGCGCGCCTGGGTCATGCACCGTCACGCCGATCCCATGGCCCGTGCTGTGTATGAACAACCCTTTGAACTTGCTGCCGTCGATCACTCGCCTGGCCGCCATGTCCACGTCCTTCCCGTGGACCCCCGCCCGGACCTCGTCCAGGGCCGCGAGCTGTGCCTTGAGCACGACGTCGTACATCTCCCTCTGGCGCTTGTTCGCCGGCCCGCACGTGAAAGTCCTGGTGATGTCCGACACGTATCGCCCATAGCACGCGCCGTAGTCGAACAGGGCGAACTGACCGCGTTTGAGCTTCCTGGGGCCAGGGTGGTAGTGCGGTTCCGCGCTCTTAGACCCGAACGCCACTCCCGCGACAAAGGCGGGTCCGGTGGCGCCGAGCCTCATCATCTTGTATGTCAATTCCGCCGCGGCCTCCGTCTCTGTCATCCCCTCGGAGACAAGGTCCGGTATCATCTCGCCCACGGAGGACCCGATCGCGCAGGCCTTCTTTATCCTCGATATCTCGTCTGGCAGCTTCACCACTCTCGCGGTCTCGAGGCCCTCGGAGACATCCACTATCTTCGCCTTGCCGGCGGCCTTCTTGATCCTGAGGTAGTTCGCGTGCGTGATCTCCCGTGAGTTCACGCCTATCCTGCGCATCCCCGCCAGCCTTCGGGTCAGGAGCTTGTGCCTGTGCTCCGCGTTGTCGAACACAGTCGTACGCACGCCAGAGGTCCTCGAGCTCAGCTCCTCCAGCTCGGAGCTCAGGACCTCGGTCTTCTTAGGCTGTATGATGGCCACGCAACCCTCGAACAGGCCGTTCGGAATCCCGGTCGCGTAGAAGAAACTGTTGTCCAAGTTCGGATCGGTACCGTTCATGAGCACGACAGCGTCCACATCGGCTTCCATGGACGCGAATATCCATCTCTCCTTGGTCGGCACGGGATCACTGGCCTCGAATGAGTCTTACCGTATAAAGAGATGATGCGGTCAGGCGCCGACCCAGGTGTTCCCGGATATCTTCTTGATCGCGGATATGGCCGACAAGGCCGCGAGGTAGCTAGTCTTCGGGTTCCTGGGGGATGGGACGTTCCTGGTGACGACATCCAGCTCCCCGAACTTGCCCTTCGCCCTCAGGTTGTGCTCGTTGGTCTTGACCTGCGGGTCGCACACGATCCTTATCATCGTCTTCTCGAAACCGATGCCTGCCAGCGAGATTGTGGCGGCGACGTTGATGTTCTGGGGGAAATGCTTGACCGCCTCCCTCGCGGAACCGTAGAATATCTCGGTCCTGACCCTTATGTTCGCGGGGACGAACCCCTTGGACTCGAGGTATGGGCTGGGCCCGAATGCAGACGGGGGCTTCGTGGTCGTCAGGGTGACCTCATCCATCCCCTCGAGGCTCGCGGCCGAGAGCGCGTCGATGCCGCCGATCGCCCCGCTCGGTATGAATATCTTGGCCCCCTTCCTCTTGGCGAGTCTGAACGCGTCGGTCTGGAACTGCTCGTCTTGGAACACGCCCACGCTCATTATGAGCGTGTCGACGCCCGCGGAGAGAGCGAGAGGGACGTAGTATCGCGCCGCGTCTTGGCTGGCCGCCTCGGCCACGAGCTTTATCTCAGGCAGCACGGGGACGATGTCGGGTATGTACCTGACCTTCTTCGTGTGCTCCTGGAGCTTCGTGGCGCACTCCTGGGACCGGTCCGTGAGGTAGGTCGTCTCGATCTCTGGCATGTCTTCGACCGCCCTCGCTATGGTGGTCCCGATGGCCCCGCAGCCTATTACGCAGATCTTCACGGCTCAGCCACAGTCGCAGAGTATATAAAAACTTTGAGAGACGACCCGCTGGATCGAATGTACCCACGCTCGTCAGGCACCCTCACCCTTTTAGTGATGTAAGTCGCTCACGCCTCCCAGATGAGCGGACTCTTGGACCATCTCCTCAAGGCGGTTCACTCTAGGGCGACCTCTGGGCTCGATTATGTCGAGCTCAGGGCGGACGATGTCCTCCAGACATCGATCGAGCTCCGCGAGTCCGCCATCGAGAGCATCACGCGCAAATTCGAGCGAGGGCACTCCGCCAGGGTATTGGTGTCTGGACGATGGGGGTTCGCGACCTCTGATGGCATGCGCGACCCTAAAGCCACGATCGTCGAGGCGTCCAAGGCGGCGAAGGCGCTCTCCGGCGGCATCGATTCCGACACGGGACTGTGCGATGTGAAGCCGGTCAGGAAGGATGTCAGGCACAAGGTGCGGGCCCCCCTGAACGAGATCGAACTCGAAGACAAGGTCTCGTATCTGACCTCGATCTGCCAGGGCGTCGTCAAGGCCGACCCACGCATGACGACGACCAAGGCCAGTTACATGGACATCACGGGCGACAGGGCCCTAGTCACGAGCGATGGCGCCGCAGTCAGGACTGCGGTGTCCCATGGATATCTGATGACAGTCTCCTCCGGGAAGGCGCCCGGGCTTCCAGTGTCCGTGAGGGACGAGATAGGGACAGTCACCTCGGGCTGGGAGTACTTCACTGACAAGAACCCGAAGGAACTGGTCGTGGACCGCCTGGTCGGCAAAGCGAAACAGCAGATGGCCGGTGTCTCCTGCAAGCGCGGGACCTTCCCGTGCGTGGTGTCCCCGAGGGTCGCGGGGATGCTGGCCCATGAGGCCCTGGGCCATCTGTCGGAGGCGGACTACTTCTCCTCAGGGGCATTCGACGGCCTCCAGGGTAAGATGGTGGCGCCGGAGTCCGTGACGATGATCGACTCCCCGTGGATCGAGGGCGGGTTCGGCAACATAGAGGTCGACGACGAGGGCGTGCTTCCGAAGCCAGTCACCCTGATCGACAAGGGTCTGCTCAGGGAGCAGATGACGAACAGGGAATGGGCCAAGCGCCTCGGGATACGGCCGACGGGCAACGCCAGGGCCGAGAACTACAGGGTGCCTCCCCTGGTCCGGATGAGGAACACGTACTTCGAGCCGGGGGACCTCTCGCTCGAGGAGCTGCTGGAGGGGAAGAAGTCCGGCTATTACTGCGTGGACATCAGAGGCGGCCAGGCGGAGGCGAACTCGAGCTTCCAGGTCGGGATTCAGGAGTGTTACGAGATAGTCAAAGGGGAGCTCGGCCAACCCGTGAGGAGCCTTGCGATAAGCGGCATGGCCACCAAGTCCCTCTCGTTGATTGACGGTCTGGGTAAGGACACGGAGTTCGAATCCAGCTACTGCGGGAAGATGTACCAGTCGATGCCGACGAGTGATGGCGGCCCTCATATCAGCCTTGAGAAAGGCGCCATCGTGTTCGGGGGGTCCGCCTGATGCCCAAGACCCGCGGGGGCGAGCCTTCGGTCGCAGACGCGATCGAGAACGCCCGGCTCGCCGCAAGGAGGCAGAAGGCCTCGCAATTCGACGCGTACGCCGTGTTGAAGAGGTCTCGGAGGGTCTTCGTCGAGCGGAGCCGCGTCTCAGGCGCGGACTCGACTCACGCGACCGGGCTGCATGTCCGCGTGTGCGTCGGTGGGAAGGTCGGGGGGGCATTCTGCAACGGCTTCGACCCAACATCGGTATCCAAGTGCGTCGCCCAGGCGATCAAGATCGCGAGTCTCATGGAACCCGACCCGAGATGGGGCGGCTTCCCATCTTGCGACCGCGGGTACCCGTCGGTCAGTGGCATCCACGACAGGTCCGTCGCCTCGCTGGGGATAGATGTCATGAGGGCGATGGCCGAGGAGATGGTCGACAGTGCCATGTCTGTCTCGAAGGAAGTGTCAGTGCCGTATGGGGCCGTGGAATCGATAGAGAGGACGCTCGGCATCGGGAACTCGTCCGGGGTCAACTCTATGATGGCGGAGACCGAGCTGCAGGCCATAGCGTCCTGCGTCGCGGGAACTGGATTGGCGATTTCCCCTGAGTGCGAGGAGCGCGGCAGGTCAAGAGGCACCGGCCTGCGGATGGACTTGATCGGGGAGCGTGCGGGCTGGCTCGCGGACAAGAGCCTTAATTTCGTTGACGCGAAGACGGAGGAGGCGGAGGTCGTGTTCTCTCCGTCCGCGGTCGGGGATTCCGAGTTCGGGCTTCTGAGTCTCGTGTTGAACAAGGCCCTTTCTGGACAGAACGTCCTCCAAAGGGTGTCCTTCCTCGCCGACAGGGTGGGCGAGCAGGTCTGCTCGGACCAGGTGACGCTCAGAGACAACCCGTTGCTGTCCGGCAGGTGCGGGTCTAGGCCGTTCGATGATGAAGGCATCCCATCGAGGAAGACGAGGCTCGTGGACGAAGGCGTCCTCAAAGGCTTCGTGTGGGACAGCAACTACGGGTCCATGTCGGGCAAGGGCTCGACGGGGAACGCGGTGAGGGACCTCGTCTCAGGCTCGGTGAACGCCGCTCCTTTGTGCCTGCAACTGGCGCCTGGGAAAGGCAGCCTGAACACGCTTATCGAGTCGGTCGACCACGGCTACCTCGTCTGGGCGGGCCAGGGCGCCCATACCAGCAACACCGAGACTGGCGGGTTCTCGTTCGTCGCCAGCCCGGGCCTGATGATAGAGGGCGGCGAGGTCGTCGGCGGGGTAAGGGGCGTGATGATATCAGGGAACATCAACGACCTCATGATGAACGTGGAGCGTGTCGGCGCGGACGTTGTCGATTTCGGTGGCTCCCTTATGCCTAGCGTCCTCTTCAGGGATGTCAAGATAACCACAGGCTGAACGCGATGTCCCGGAAGGTCGCTCAGACAGCTCTCAGGAAGAAGGTGGTGTTCGTGGACAAGGTGCTCACCGAAACCTACGGTGAGAAGAGCGCGCGCGCGGGCGAGGACCCCGTGGACACCCTCGTGGAGACGATACTGTCCCAGAACACTACCGATGTGAACTCACACAGGTCCTTCCAGGCGCTGAAGAATGAGTACGGCGACTGGCACGAGCTCCTCGGGGAGGACCACGCCGTCGTCTCGAAGATAATACGGTCAGGCGGCCTCCCGGACATCAAGGCGCGGAGGATCCTGGACGCGCTCGAGTTCATCAACCGCGAGCGCGGGAGGATAGAGCTGGACTTCCTGCGCGACATGAGCCCGTCCGAGGCGGATTGTTGGCTGGCACAGATGAAGGGCGTGGGCCCGAAGACGCGGTCCATCGTCCTCCTGTTCTCGCTCGGCATGCCAGCGTTCCCCGTTGACACGCACATCCATAGGGTCACGGGGCGTCTGGGCCTGATAGGCCCTAAGGTCTCAAGAGAGAAGGCCCAAGAAGAGCTCGGAGCGCTCGTGCCAAAGTCAGAGTACTACAACTTCCACATCAACCTTATAGAGCATGGCCGGGCAGTCTGCAGGGCGCGCAGGCCCGTGTGCGAGGCGTGCGTGGTCAGCGGCGCGTGCGACCACTTCTCGATGGCCCGGAAGGGGCATTCTTGATATATCCTCGATACCTCATTCGTGATGCATGAGGTACAGACTGCTGGAGCACACCGCGGATGCGATGGTCGAGGTGTATGGCGCCACCCTTGGCGAGCGCTTCGCCAACGCCGCGTACGCGTTGTTCGACCAGATGACCGATGTGACGAAGGTCTCTCCGACCGGGGAGGTCAGGTTGGAGCTCCAGGCGGACAACCGCGAGCAGCTCCTCGTGGACTTCCTGCAGGAGCTGCTGTTCCTCCACGATGTCCAGGACCTCGTGTTCGGCGAGTTCGAAGTCGACACGGACGGCAGGAGGCTGGTCGCCAAGGTCAGAGGGGAACCGTTCGACGAGAAGAAGCATCCGAAGAGGTCGGTGGTGAAGGGAGTGACCTACCATCGGCTGGAGTTCGACGACGAGAAGAAGACCGTGACAGCCCTCTTCGATGTGTGAGGTGCCATCTTGAAGGCGTCCGCCAAAGCCTACCCCATCCAGGGGTTGATCAAGTACCATGGCCTCAGGGACGAGGTCCTGAGACTGCCGTATCACGACTCTATCTCGGTCGCCACGTCCCCCACGGAATCACACACGACGATAGAGTTCGGCTGCTTCGGGAGGGACAGCGGTCAGCTGGACAATAGGGAGCTGCAGGGCAGGGAGCTGGAGCGGGTCGTGACCGTCGTCGACGAGGTCAGGCACAGGGCCGGGTCGGATGCCCGGTTCAGGATGATGTCGAAGAACAACTTCCCTTCGAACGTGGGGCTCGGGTCGTCGGCCTCCGGGTTCGCGGCGCTCGCCCTGGCTAGCAGCGAGGCGCTCGGGCTCTGCCTCACCCTGGAGCAGGTCTCGATGATCGCCCGGAGGGGAGCCGGGTCGGCCACCCGGTCCGTGACCGGCGGGTTCTCCAGGTGGAAGGCCGGCCACGACGATGAGGAGTCGTATTCGTTCCAGATAGCGTCCGAGGAGTTTGAGATGGGGATAGTCGTCGCGCTGGTCCCCGCGTTCAAGTACACGGAGAGCGCGCACAAGGCCGTGCTCGGGTCGCCGTTCTTCCACTCGCGTCTCGCCTACATCCATGGCGCTCTCGCGGAGATGGAGAGCGCCATCAGGAAGAGGGACATCGACCGCGTCGGCAAGCTGGCGGAGCGCGACTCGCTCATCCTGCACGGGATCACGATGACCGGGCTGGACGAGATGATACTCTGGCGTCCGGAGACGGTCAAGGTGATCCTGGAGGTCAGGAAGATGAGGGAGGAGGGCATCCCCGCGTACTTCTCGATAGACACGGGCGCCACCGTATACGTCAACACGCACCCCTCGCGGACGGACGAGGTCGAGGCACGGATCAAGGACCTCGGGATCGAGACGCTGAAGTGCGGCGTCGGAGGGTGCGCCTCGGTCGTCAGGGAGCACCTGTTCTGATCACTTGCAGTTCGTCCCTTGGAGGCTGATGGCCTCGTCGAGCGAGAGTTCGCCCACGGCCACCCTGGCGGCCAGGCCCTTCGAGACGGTCAGGCGGCCGTTGCTCTCCAGCCTGCTGAGCCTCTGGATGTTCCTCAGCTCGCCGTCGCACGGCTGCACGACCTGCCGCTTCACGGGCCTGTACCCGGGTGTCATCGCGATCTCCACCGCCGCGTCCTCGTCCGGGGTCTCGGACCTGGTGGTCGTGTTGCGCTCGTCGACGATCTCCAGCCTGTGGCCCCTGTCCCAGAGCCTGTTGAATGTCCTGTTCCTGTTGGTCCTGTCGCCGTTCCCTATCCTGACAAGCAGATTCGTGCAGGGGTACTCGCGCACGATGAGGTCTATGATCTCGCTGACCCCTTCAGGGTTGGGCGCCACCGCGCGCGTGAGGACGGTCCCGTCCCCCACCGCCGCCACACCCGGCTTGTGTCCGGGGTCCACGCCTATGCACATGTTCTCGACGGACTCCTCGCCTGAGAGCGTCTTCAACGCCTTCGACACGGCCAGGTCAGGGTCGGCGTCGGTCACGACATCGTCGAAGGGGACCCTCGCCTTCTCCCTCTCGGTGGTGATCACCACACCCACATGGGCCGGCACGGCGTCGTCGAACTCCAGTGAGACGAACTTGAGTCCCTTCTCTCTGAGCACCTCGAGTATCTCAAAATACGTCCTCGGGTCCTCAGTCAGGAGCCCTATACGTTTCATCCGATGGTGATTTGTGGCTGTCGGGATAAATAGATTCCGTTCAGCCGCCCCTTCCGAACCTGCTGAAGACCGACTTCCTCTTCGTCCCCTTCCCGTAATCCCCGAGGGACTCGTCGAGCTTCTTCAGCATGGCCTTCTGCTCGGATGTGAGCTTCGTCGGGGTGACGACGGTCACCTTCACGAACTGGTCCCCGTTCCCGTGGCCCCTGAGGTCCGGCACGCCCTTCCCCTTCAGCCTGAGCACGGTCCCCGTCTGCGTCCCGGCAGGCACGGTCACCCTCGCGGTGCCGTCCAAGGTCGGGACATCGACCTCGGCGCCAAGCGCCGCCTGGACGAATGTGATAGGCGCCTCGACCCATAGGTCCCGCCCGTCCCTGTCGAAGACCGGGTGGTCCTCGATGTGGATTACGATGTACAGGTCCCCTGATGGCCCGCCGTTGGGGCCTGCCTCGCCAGCGCCCCTGATCCGTAGCCTCATCCCCTCCTCCGCGCCCTTGGGTATGGACACCTGGAGCGTCGAGGTGGTCTCGACGGAGCCCGCGCCGCCGCAGTCGGAGCACGGTTTGGTTATGTGCTTGCCCGCGCCCCTGCAGGTCGGACACGCGGTGATCGTCACGAAGGACGCGTAGCCGCGCTTCTGCCCTCTCTGGACCTGGCCAGACCCTTTGCATGTCGGGCAGCTCTTGATGTCCCCGGGCTTGGCTCCCATGCCCCCGCAGGTCTTGCAGGCCACGCTGTGGGGCACCCTGATCTCCCTCTCGACGCCCTTCGCGGCGTCCTCGAGGCTGACCTCGATGTCGTACCTGAGGGACCTGCCCTCCCGGGGCCCGGACCTCCTGACCCCGCCTCCGAAGAACTGCTCGAAGATGCTCCCTCCGAACCCCTCGGAGCTGCCGAATATGTCAGATATGTCCCCGTAGTGGGTGAAGTCGGACCAGTCGAACCCACCGCTCCTGAAGGTGCTCTGGACGCCCTCGTGCCCGTACTGGTCGTATCTATTCTTCTTCTCGTCGTCCGCAAGGACCTCGTAGGCCTCGGAGAGCTCCTTGAACTTCTCCTCGGCCTCCTTCGTCTTGTCCTTGTTCATGTCCGGGTGGTGCTTCATCGCGAGCTTCCTGTAGGCCTTCTTTATCTCGTCCTTCGAGGCGGTCCTCGGGACGCCCAGGATCTCGTAGTAGTCTCTCTTCGCAGCCATATGAAGTCCCCCGGTCACTTCGGGCGTGGGTCGGGCTCAGGCACGAATAACAGGTAAAGGGTGAAAGAGGTTTCGGAAGGCGTTCACTTCTTGTCGTCGTCGACGATCTTGTACTCAGCGTCCACGAAGCCGCCGTCCCCCTGGGACGGCCCCTGGGCCTGCCCATCCTCGCTCGGCGGGGGCGTCTGCTGGCCTTGCTGGGCCTGCTGCTGCTTCTGGGCCTCCTCGTAGACTCTCTTCCCCACCTCGAGGAGCGCCTTCTCGAGCTCGTCGAGCTTCTGCTTGATGAGGGCTGGGTCGTCCGAAGGCACCGCGGCCTTGAGCTCGTCGGCCAGCTTCGTCAGCCTCTCCTTGAGGTCCGGGGCGATCTTGTCCCCCATCTCCTCGATGATGTGGGCGACCTCGTAGGCCCTCTGCTCCGCGCGGTTCTTCAGCTCCGCCTTCTCCTTCCTCTTGCGGTCCTCGTCGGCGAACTTCTCCGCGTCCTTGACCATCCGCTCGACATCGTCCTTCCCGAGCTTCGTCGTCGCGGTGATCGTGATCTTCTGCTCCTTGCCAGTGCCGAGGTCCTTCGCCTTGACGTCGATGATGCCGTTCGCGTCGATGTCGAACGTGACCTCCACCTGGGGCATCCCCCTCGGGGCGGGGGGTATGCCTATGAGGTGGAAGCTTCCCAGGGTGACGTTGTCGGAGGCCATGGGCCTCTCGCCCTGGAGCACATGTATCTCCACGCTCGTCTGGCCGTCGGAGGCGGTCGTGAACGTCTCGCTCTTCCTGGTCGGGATGGTCGTGTTCCTCTCGATGAGCTTGTGGAACACGCTGCCCATCGTCTCCACGCCGAGGGAGAGCGGGGTCACGTCCAGGAGCAGTATGTCCTTGACGCTACCCTCGATGATGCCCCCCTGGATGGCGGCACCCATGGCCACGCACTCCATCGGGTCCACCCCGCGGACGATCTTCGGGCCGACTATGCCCTCGACGAACCGCTGCACCATGGGCATCCTGGTCGGCCCGCCGACCAGTATGACCTTGTCGATGGTCTCGGTCGAGAGCTTGCCGTCCTGGATGGCCTGCATGGTCGGACCCCTGCACCTCTCGACGACTGGCTTGACCAGCTCCTCGAGCTGTGCCCTCGTGAGCTTGATCGCGAGGTGTCTCGGGCCGGAGGCGTCCGCGCTCAGGTACGGCAGGTTGATCTCCGTGTCGAGCGTCGATGACAGCTCTATCTTGGCCTTCTCGACGGCCTCGCGGACGCGCTGGGTGGCCATCTTGTCCTTCGAGATGTCTATGCCCGTGTCCGCCTTGAACTCCTTCGTGACGTGGTCCACGAGGACGTTGTCCATGTCCGTCCCGCCCAGCAGCGTGTCGCCGCTGGTGGATATGACCTCGAACACGCCTTGGCCGAACTCCATGATGGTCACGTCGAGCGTCCCGCCGCCCAAATCGAATACCAGTATCTTCTGCTCGCTCTCCGACTTGTCCAGGCCGTACGCGAGCGCCGCGGCCGTTGGCTCGTTGATGATCCGCACGACCTCGAGCCCGGCGATCGTCCCGGCGTCCTTGGTCGCCTGCCTCTGGTTGTCGTTGAAGTACGCGGGCACCGTGATGACCGCCTTCTCGACCTTCGACCCGAGGTACGCCTCAGCGTCCCTCTTGATCTTCTGGAGTATGAACGCTGACACCTGCTGGGGAGTGTACTCCTTCCCGTGGACCCGGACCCTGTGGTCCGTGCCCATCTTCCTCTTGATCGCCATTATGGTGCCCTCTGGGTTCGATACCGCCTGTCGCCTGGCAGGCTCCCCGACGAGCATCTGGCCGTCCTTCGTCAACGCCACATACGACGGGAAGGCCTTGCCTCCCAGGCTCGTGCCCTCCGCGCTCGGTATTATTGTGGGCCTGCCGCCCTCGATGACCGCGGCCGCCGAGTTGCTCGTGCCGAGGTCGATCCCTATCACTTTTCCCTTTGACTCTGCCATGTCTCATTCACCTCTCTTCTCTGACTGTGATTCCTGTGCATCGTGAACCTCTTCCGCCTCCGGCGTCTTCGAGACCTTCACCTTGGCCGTGCGGATGACCTTCGGGCCGAGGGCGTACCCTTTCTGGAACACCTCGAGTATGCTCCCGTCCTCCATGTCCTCCCGTTCCTCGCGGTTCATGGCCTCGTGCTCGAACGGGTCGAACACGCCGTCGGTCCCTATCTCCCTCAGGCCCTGCCTCTGGAGCGTCTGAAGGAGCTGTCTGTGTATACCCTCGAGCCCCTTCTTGAGCTGCTTGGGGTAGTCGTTCGTCCCGGCGTCCTCGAGGGCCTTGTCAAGAGTGTCCATGACCGCGAGCAGGTCGCGCACGACCACCTCCGCGCCGGCCTTGGACATCTCCGCGCCCTCCTTGGCGACTCGCTTCTTGTAGTTCTCGAACTCCGCCTGGAGCCGCTTCAGGTCGTCCGTCAGTTCCTCTATCCGCCTGTCCCTCTCCGCGACCGGGTCGGGGGGAGGCGTCCGCTCGGCGTCGTGTCCGTCCTCGGATGTGTCGAGCTCGCCCGCGTCCTCCTCAGCCATCGCTTGCAGCCTCCAGCGGATACGCGGGCGCGTTCAGCCCGCGTTTCGAACTTGAAGGGTTTGTGTTAAGGGGTTTGGGGATGGACTTCAGTCCATGTCTCCCATGTCGCCGCCCATGCCGCCCGGCGGTCCCTTCGGGCTGCCGCCCTTCGACGCTATGACGTCGTCGATCCTGAGGATCATGACGGCCGCGTCCGTGGCGGAGCTGATGGCCTGCCTGCCGACCCTGATCGGCTCGAGGACCTTCTCCTTCTTCATGTCGGTGATCTTGCCCGTGAAGACGTTGACGCCAGCGGTCTTCTTGCCCGCCTTGTGCGCCCGCCTCAGCTCGATCAGGATATCGATCGGGTCCAGGCCCGCGTTCTCCGCGAGTGCGGTCGGTATGACCTCCATCGCAGACGCGAACGCGTCTATGGCGATCTGCTCCCTGCCGCCGACCGACGCCGCGTAGTCCCTCAGCCTGAGGGCCAGCTCGGTTGCCGCTGAGCCGCCGCCCGTGATGAGCTTGCCGTCCTCATAGGCGACCGCGACGACGCTGAGCGCGTCGTTCAGGGACCTGTCGATCTCGTCGATCACGTGCTCGGTGCCGCCCCTGATGAGTATGGAGACCGCCTTCGGGTTCTTGCAGCCCGTGACGAAGGTCATCTTGTCGTCCGCGATCTTCCTCTCCTCTACGAGGTTCGCGACGCCGAGGTCGTCCGCCCTGAGGTCGTCGAGCTTCGTGACCAGGTTGGCGCCTGTGGCCTTGGCGAGCTTCTCCATGTCGCTCTTCTTGACCCTGCGCACGGCGTACACGCCTGCCTTGGACAGATAGTGCTGGGCGAGGTCGTCTATGCCCTTCTGGCAGAAGAGGACGTTCGCGCCGGACTTCTTCACGGTCTCGACCATCTTCTTCAGCATGTTCTCCTCTTCATCGAGGAACGCATGCAGCTGGCTCGGGTCCGTGATCTCTATCTTGGCGTCGATCTCGGTCTTCTTGACCTCGAGCGCGGAGTCGACCAGGGCAATCTTGGCCTTCTCGACCTTCTTCGGCATGGCCGGGTGCACTGCCTCCTTGTCGACTATGATGCCTGCGATCATGGTCGTGTCGTCCATCGAGCCGCCCTGCTTCTTCACGACTTGGATGTTGTCCTCGTCCACCGTCCAGGTTCCGTCCTCCTTCTTCTCGGCGACGGCTGAGACGGCGTCCACTGCGACCTTCGCGAGGAGTTCCCTCGATGCCGCGACGCTCTTCGATATCATCGAAGTCTTCGCGATGTCTATGAGCGTGTCCTTGTCGTTCGGGGACACCTTGATCGCTACCTCGTCCAGGTACTCCTTCGCCTTGATGGCCGCGAGCCTGTACCCTCCGGAGATCACGGTCGGGTGCACGTTCTGCTCGATCAGCGCCTCGGCCTTCTTGAGAAGCTCCCCGGCGAGTATGACCGCGGTGGTCGTCCCGTCGCCGCACTCCTCATCCTGGGTCTTGGCGACCTCGACGATCATCTTCGCGGCTGGGTGCTCAACATCTATCTCCTTGAGTATGGTGACACCATCGTTGGTGATCACCACGTCGCCCATGCTGTCGACGAGCATCTTGTCCATGCCCCTCGGGCCGAGCGTGCTCCTGACGGCATCCGCTATGGCCCTGGCCGCAGCGATGTTGTTGAACTGGGCGCCCTTGCCCTTGTCTCTCTTCGTTCCTTCCTTCAATATAAAAACGGGTGTATTGCCTATCATTTCATACCTCCCTAATATGTCTGGATTGACCAGTTCTACGCCCTTCCTTTGTGGGGTCGGGCCTCGTATATGTTAGTGCTTCTATATAAGCCTTATCGTGGTCTGATACGGCTCCGCCGAGGGGTTGGCTGATTAGCCTGAGCCCTTCCAGCCGCGCGCCCCGCGGCCGCGTGCATGCACGTCTATATCTACACCCTAGCGCTTCTGCGCCCCCTTGTCCATGAAGACCGTACCTCACCTCCGTCTGAGGAGCAAGACCCTTTTGAGGCGCGCGTACGCGCCCGGGGAGTTGGACGACCTCCTCGAACGTCTCTCTTCGAAACACGAGATGCTATACGTGTCCGACGAGGACGGCATCGAGAGGAACAAGCCGCAACTCGACCTCGCGAGGGGGATCTGCGACGAGATCCCGACCATGTACGAGGCGGGCGTGCGCTTCGCGCCGAACGTGATCGATGTGATAATCGCGGGCGCGGAGAAGGCCGTCATCGGCACCGCGACCCTCGCAGACCTCGAGGAGCTCAGAGGAGCATTTAAGTTGTCCGAGAACATTATACTCAAAGCGGACTACCGGGATGGGATCCTCGGTTCTGACCCCTTGATTGGTGGCAGAGCCTTCCTCGACCTCTCGCGGGATGTGCTGGACATAGGGATCGGCGAGATGGTCGTCCCACGCGAGCTGGCGCAAGAGGCGGCTAGGGCAAAGAAGGAACTCGGATTCACCCTCGGGGTGTTCGCGCCGTTGGCCGAAGAGTCCAGGATGGCGGACCTCGGCGTCGACTACGTCGTGACGGAAGACATCGGGAGAATGGGCGGAGATGAGTGAGCTTCAGAAGAGCATAGCGGTTCTCTACAAGAGCAAGGGGCGGGAAGAGCTTACTGAGAAGGAGTTCGTGTTCTCGGCGTCGATGGACCTGAGGTGGTTCTCGCCCAAGGACGCTCAGAAGCTCATGGATGCCGGCCTGTCCGGCGGGTTCCTCGAGCGGAGGAACGGCAGCCTCGTCCCCACTTTCGATTACATGGGCGTGACCGTGCCCGTCGACTACAAGCCGCCGAGGACGGCCTTGGAGGAGGGCGCGAAGAAGAACACGGACCTCTTCACGGAGATCGTGGAGGCCATCGTGAAAGCCAAGTCCGTCCCCAAGCGCGAGGTCGTGTCCAGGGTCAACAAGGAGCAGGAGATGCTCGGGATAGACATCGAGCCCGCGGCCCTCCTGGTCGCGTCCTCGTACGGCATGAGGATCGAGTCAGGGTATCTTGAGCGCGCCGAGTCCGCCGTGCTCGGCAGGGACCTGGCCAGGTGAGCCCGGGACCGCCCCTCACTTCTCCATCTTGATCAGGTCGGCCAGTGTCAGGGCCCCCCTCGGGCCCGACTCCTTCGCCGCCACGACCGCGGAGACCTTCTCCTTGAGCGTGATGCCGAGCTCCTTCTGGAGCTTGGCTATCAGCTTCTCGTCCGGCCTCATGTCTCCGGTCTCTATCTTGCTCAGGACGGTGACGCGCTCGTTGATCTTCGCGGCGAGGTCTTTCTGGCTCATCCCGCGCTTCTGCCTCGCGTCCCTTATCCTCGAGGCGAAGTCGTCCGCGAGCTCTATCGTCTCCTGGGACGTGTAGATGTCCCGGGGCTTGCCGCGTTTCTCCCTCACCTCGAGCCTCTGAGTGATGATCGGCTTCGGGCCTTCGGGCTCGGGCGCCTCCTTCCGGGCCTCTGTGCCGAATTTCGAACATTCGGCGCACACTTCAAGATGCACGCCCTCTATTGTCACTTTCTTGCAGAAAGTGACGTCCTTGCCGCACATCTCGCAAATCATGAAAATACCGTCACTGAATTGAACCAGCAAAGGATAAATAGAGTATTTAACCTTATTACGTACGCTACCGGCCACAATACACTGGAATGGGGTGCAAAGCATTGTCACAGGACCAATCCGCTGAGATGTTCGAAGAGATACAGAGGAGGATCTCGGTACTCGAGGAGAGGAACCTGGAACTCGTCGAAGAGGCACGCCGCTCAGAGGGCGAGAAGAGGTTCGTAGAGGGAGAGCTCATCAGGCTGCAGAAGGAGCTCAAGAGGCTCAAGGCCGAGCTCGAGAGGCTGAAGACCCCTCCCCTGATCATAGGGCAGATAAAGGACATACTCGCCGACGGAAGGGTCGTCGTCAAGAGCTCGACGGGCCCGGACTTCGTCGTCAGCACCTCCGATTACGTGTCGCCCGAGCTGTTGACCGCGGGCGCGCGCGTGGCCCTCAACAAGCAGACATTGGCGGTCATGGGCGTGCTCCCGCCGTCACTCGACCCAGTGGTCGTGGGCGCGGAGATAATCACGAAGCCCGAGACCACCTACGAGGAGATCGGCGGGCTCGAGGCGCAGATCATAGAGATACGCGAGGCGGTAGAGGACCCGCTGCTGAGGCCCGAGCTGTACAAGAAGGTGGGCATAGACCCGCCGAAGGGCGTGCTGCTCGTCGGCCCGCCGGGCACCGGCAAGACGCTCCTGGCGAAGGCCGTCGCCAAGCAGACGAACGCCACCTTCATCAGGTTCGTCGGGTCGGAGCTCGTGCAGAAGTACATCGGAGAGGGCGCGAGGCTCGTCAGGGAGCTGTTCGACCTCGCGAGGCAGAAGGCCCCGTCCATCGTGTTCATAGACGAGTTGGACAGCGTGGGGGCCAAGAGGCTGGAGATGGCCACCTCGGGGGACCGCGAGGTCCAGAGGACCCTGATGCAGCTGCTGGCGGAGCTGGACGGGTTCAACCCGCTCGGAGAGGTCAAGATCATAGGCGCCACGAACAGGCCCGACATACTCGACGAGGCCCTGCTCAGGCCCGGGAGGTTCGACAGGATCATCGAGATACCTGTGCCGAACCACGAGTCCCGGGTGGCGATATTCGGGATACACAGCAAGCGCATGAACCTCGAAGAGACCGTGAACTTCGAGGAACTCGGGTCCAAGTCGGACGGCGCCACGGGCGCGGACATCAAGGCCGTGTGCACCGAGGCGGGCATGTTCGCGATACGCGAGAACAGGGACATCGTCTCCATGGTGGACTTCGAGAAGGCCATCGCCAAGGTCCTGGACGAAGGCGACCAGAAGGGGATGGAGTCAGGGCCGATGTTCGCCTGACGACCTTCGAGAACGGCGCTGCGCGTCACTCGCCGCCAGCGTCGTCCTCCATCTCTTTCTCTATCACGAACGCGCCGATGTAGCCGCACTTCTTGCAGTGGTACTTGTAGCCGGTTATGAGCGCGGCCTCGTAGTACATGTCCGCGGAGCCGCACTGGGGGCAGGTCAGGACCCTCCGCGGCCCCTTGCGCTTCTTCCCCTTGCGCCCGAAGATAGATATCATCAGGTGGCATTCACCGACCTGCTCCATACTAAATGACTTCGGTGGTTGCCATGGCTGCCATGTACGAGCCATTCTCAAGAGACGACATCGGGAAGATCCACGACGCGACCGTCAGGGTCCTCGAGAGGGCCGGGGTCAGGGTGCTCGAGGACGAGGCCGTGCGCCTGCTCACGCTGGCGGGCGCCAGCTATGACAAGGCCACCCGCGTCGTCAGGATGCCCGAGCGCGTGCTCATGGGTGCCATCTCGAGGGCGCCGTCGAGGTTCGAGCTGCATTCGAGGGACGGGAAGCACAACCTGGCCTTCGGGGACGGGAAGGTGTACACGAGCAGCATCGGCACCGCCGTCCAGGTCGAGGGTCTGGACGGGATCGTGAGGCCATCGACCGCGAAGGACCTCGAGTCCTTCCTCCGGCTCACCGACGCCCTCCCGAACATAGACCACTCCTCGTGGGCCTGCTGGTCCCGGGACGTGCCGGAGGCGATCGCCCACCTCCAGATGACCTTCCTGTCATTCAAGAACACGAACAAGACGATCGACGGCTGGAGCTGGGGGAGGAAGGGCACCGAGGAGTGCCTGGACCTCGCCGCCATCGCGGCCGGCGGGCGCGAGGCGCTCTCCCAGAGGCCGATGCTGCTCGGCTTCGCGAACCCCGTGAGCCCACTCACGCTCTCGAAGGAGTCCACTGAGGGCCTGATATCCTTCGCGAGGGCGGGCCAGCCCTGCGTCTATCCCCCAGAGTGCATGGCTGGCGGGACATCCCCGGCCACCATCGCCGGGCTCCTGGTGCAGCAGAACGCCGAGGTCCTCGCGTCCATCGCGGTCGCGCAGCTGGCCAAGTCCGGGGCGCCGTCGATATACAGCAGCGTCTCGGGGACCATGGACATGAGGACCGGTTCCATCGCGCTCGGGGCGCCCGAGGTGGGGCTCATCATGGCGGGGACCGCGCAGCTGGCCAGGCGGTACAGGGTCCCGTGCAGGGGCACGGGGGGCAACACGGAGGCGATGCTCGCGGACTACCAGGCGGGCGCGGAGACCGCGACCACCCTGCTCATGGCGGGACTGAGCGGCATCGACTTCATCTACGACGCCGCGGGCAGCATCGAGTCCAGCCTGACGGCGAGCTTCACGAAGCTGGTCCTCGACGACGCCGTCTGCGGGGAGGTCAAGAGGATCCTGTCCGGCGTGGACGTGGACGAGGAGACGCTCGCGGTCAAGGTCATAGAGGCGGCCGGGCACAAGGGCGCCTATCTGAGCCACCCGCACACGCTCAAGCATTTCAGGGAGGAGGCCTTCGTCCCGCCGCAGTTCTGGCGCGGCCCTCGCGGGAGCTGGAACTCCAGGGGCCACAAGGACATCGTCGACGCGGCCAAGCGTAGGGCGGAGGAGATCCTCAGGGAGCACGAGGTCGCGGTGCCCCTCGACGCGGACGTCGAGCGTGAGATGGACGAGTACATCAAAGGCGTCCTCAGGCGTTCGAAGGCGTGAGCTCTCAGTACTGTGTCATCTCGGCCTTCATGAACTCCCTCACGAGGCAGGTCGCGTAGCACCCCTTGTTCAGGGAGAACGCGAACCTGGCCGTGCCCTCCCCGAGGTCTATCGTCAGCCCCTTGTACGGCGCGAGCAGCTCCCTCCTCGTGCCCTTCGAGGACGCCTCCCTGAGCCCTATGATCTGGAAGTCCATCTTCGAGATGCCCTCGCGCCCGACGACATCCCTCTCTATCTCCCCCATCGGACCCTCTGCGAAGGCGGACTCGGTGCCGTAGAGGAGCCCGCTGACGAACGCCTTCCCCTCGAGCGCGTTCCTGCGGACCTTCTCGAGGTTGTCGGCCGTCACGGGTATCGGGTTGTCGTGGTCCGGCAAATGGTTCTTGTCCAGGGGGAGCACGAGGTCGCCGACCTCCGGGGCCCTCAGGGACAGCCCGCGCCCCATCCTCTCGCTGAGCATCTTGTTGAACAGGTACGACTGGTACGCGTGCACGAACATCATCAGCAGGTTCTGCGGGAGCGTCTTGAGCGCGCCCAGGTAGTCCCCTGGCCTCTCGACGAGGTGCGCTATCAGGGTCCTCTCGAACGTGAGCTTCATCGGGAACTCCTTCAGCGCCCTCTCGAAGTCCCTCGTCTCCTGGAGGCGTTTCCTGGCCTCGGTTATCTCGGAGTCCTCCCGCAACGGGTTCGCGACATACCTCATCACGGCACCCTCGATGTCCCCCCGGGTGAGGTCCTTGCCTATGAGGTGTGTGATCGGTCTCACTGAGCCGAAGCGCTGGACGCCGAAGTAGTTGGGGAATCCCCCGGCCTCGTCCAGGACCGCCCTGGCCCTCTCGCACGAGTCCTTGGCGTCCACGCCGAGGTCCAGGTCGGAGACGATTATCTCGAACCTGTTGCCTATCAGGTCGCCGATCGTGATCATCCGCTTGGCCATGTAAGTGTCCGTCACGGTCACGTCGGGTATGGCGAGCGCCTGGACCGCCTCCAGGGGCGCGTTGAACGACATCAGCTGCGTCGCCACGGCCCTGCCGTCCTTGGTGCCCGCGAAGCCTACCCGCGTCCTCCCGACATGCAGGTTGGACGCGAGCCTCCTCACGAGCCTGTTCGCCTCCCAGTTCCTGTGCCAGACCTTGGCTATGACGAACCTGCCATCGGGGTACTCCGGGGGCTTGATGGATATCTCGTCGACAACGAAGTCCTCAGGGACCTTCCGGAGCTTACCGCCGATGCCTGGGATGCCCTCGGTGAGGAACATCTCCATGCCCAAGTCGCTCTCTCTCATGGCGTGGTGTGAATGGGCGGTCAGGGTAAAAGCTTCCCCGCTAGCCGAGCTGCTTCTCTATGAGCTGCCGCGCCTCGATGTACTGGTTCACGAGGGACTTGGCCGCCTTCTTCAGGGCCGCCTGTGGCTTCCCGTCGGTCACCCTCACGAGCAGGACGGGCTTGTCCAGCTGCGGGTGGCCGGTGGTGTACCTCGCGTCGGCGACGTTCTTGTCCTGGAGCAGCTCGTGTATCAGAGGATAGATCAGGGTCTCGTCGGTGTCGAGAATCTCGACCTTGATGCTGTCCTTCTTCTTCTCAACCAGCGTGAACTCCATGGTTCTCTGGTTCACTCGTATGGGTAGGTGGTTCATAAAGCTTGCTGCGGTGCCGGAGTGTGTCCGGGAGCGCCTTCCGGGCTACTGGCTCGTCACTACCGCTTCTTCGTCTTCTTGGGCTTTGGCTTTCCCGGCGCCGCCTTCTTCCCGGCCTTCTTCGGCCTCGCGGGGGCCGCTATGACGACATCCCTGTCCCTCGGATACATCGTGCCGCACATCTTGCACACGTCGACCTCGCACCAGCGCGCGTCCGAGGTCGCTATGAGCTTGATGATGCAGGCGCTCTCGCACATCGGGCATTTGCTCGTGGCCATGCTCCTCAACCCTCCACTTTCCTCTTGCGCATTGCAGTATGAATCCCTTCTGCAATAACCCTTCCGATGCCCTCCGCTTGGGAGAGGTCCTTGACAGTGGCCTCGGCGACCCGCTCAGGGCTCCCGAGCCGCCTCAGCAACCTCTCGGAGATCGTCGCGGACACGTTGGGGAGGCCCTGTACCAGGAACATCCGCCTGCCGGTCTGGTCGAAGGTCGTCTGCCGGCCCTTGCCAGCCCTCTCCTTCTCGTCCTCCTGCCTGTGCAAGGACGCGACCGCGGATGCGGTATGCGTCGAGTCCGCCGTCGAGAGCGCGGTCACCCCGCGCGCCGCCATGAGCGAGCCGAGGTAGTCGTACGCCGCCGAGTTCCCCTCCTGGAACCCCTTCCCCTCGGCCGCCCCCTGGACTATGAGCACGGGGTGGTCGTGGCTCCCTCTCAGACCGTCCAGGGCCCGCGCCATGGAGCCGTCCCCGAGCTGCGCCAGGAACTGGTCCACGGTCCTGAAGGCCACGGCGACCCTCTGCGATATGACTATGTCCGCCCCGCCCAGGTCCTCGACCTGGGGCGAGAACCCCGCGAGGGCTAGCGCCTCGGCCAGGTCGGAGCCCGCCACCGCCGCGGAGACAGATAGGGGCACGGACCCCTTCGCCGCGCCCTTGGAGTACTCCCCGAGGCTCTTCTGGCCCTTCGTGTCGGCCGTCTTCTGGGCGAGCTGCTCCCGCCCGGTAGGCGCCTCGACCGTGAGCATGTCCTCCAGCTGGGCCCTCGTGAGCCCCTCGTGCCTCCTGGGCGTGTCGGGCAGGCCCCTGCTGGCCCTCAGCTTCCGCCTGAGCGAGTCGAGCTCCCGGCGCATCTGCATCTCCTTCCTCCTGCTGGACCAGAAGTACGCCTCGTCCTTCGTGTCCCTCGTGACGAACATGACCACGCGCCCGGCCTGCCTCCTGCCGGTCCTGCCCCTCCTCTGGATCGTCCTGATCTCGGACGGGACGGGCTCGAAGAAGACGACCAGGTCCGTCGTCGGTATGTCCAGCCCCTCCTCGGCGATGGATGTCGCGACGAGGACGTTGTGGACGCCGGCCCTGAACCGGTCTATGATATCCTTCTGCTCCCTCTGGTTCAGGCCTATGTCCTCGCCCTTGCTGGACTGGCCGACGAACCTGACGGGCCTCAGGCCCTCCACCGAGGAGAGCTTCTGGGTCAGGAGGTCGCAGGTGTCCCTGTAGTGCGTGAACACGATCGCCCTGGAGTCGGGCTTGGACGCGAACTGCGACTTCAATATCGGGACTATCTTCTCCAGCTTCGGGTGCTCCTTCTGCATGGCGTACAGGAGCGTCCTCGCCTGCTGGAACCTCGCGTCCTTGACGAGGTCCCTCGAGGCCTTGGGCCCGCCCTTCTCCTGGCCCTGCTTCACGAGCTTGTCGAAGTACCCCTCCAGGGCGCCCTTGCCCTGGGTCTGGGCGAGCTCGATCCCGTGGTTGATCTTCATCGCGAGCGAGTTCGCGCTCGCCGCCTGGAACAGGTGGAAGTTCTTCGTGCCTGCGTCCAGCTTCGCCCTGATGACCCTCCCCGCCTCCAGCAGGTCCCTGGTGGTCGGGGGCTTCTTCGGGTCGAGGTAGCCGTACGCCCGGAGCTTCGCGAACTGCTCGTCCAGGATGCGCTGGAGCAGGTATATCACGCCCCCCATCTCTTCGGGCATCCCGACGCCTATGAACTCCGTCTTGACGTCCTGGGTGTACTTGACGACGTCCTCGTCGAGCTCGGACCGTATCTCCACGTTGGACATGCCGAGGTTCTCGCACACCTCCGCTATCTTGGCCACGTCGGACCCCGGGGACGCGGTCATGCCGAGGGCGAGGCCTCCGGCCTCGGAGAACCGTTTGCCTATGGACACGTACGCGTAGTCCCCGACCGCCCGGTGCGCCTCGTCGAAGACTATCAACGAGACGTCCCTGAGCGATATCCTGCCCTCGTCCAGGTCGTTCTCTATGACCTGGGGGGTGGAGACCACGAGCTTGCCAGCGTCCCACATAGCCTCCCTCTTCGAGGGAGGCACCTCTCCCGTGAACATGACCGGCTCGGGCCGGAGCAGGTGGTCGGTGAGGAACTTCGAGTGCTGCTCGACCAGGGGCTTGGTCGGCGCCATGAACAGGACCTTGCCCGGCTTCTTGGCGAGCGTCTCCGCGATCACGATGAGCGCGACGACGGTCTTGCCCATCCCCGTCGGCAGGACCACGAGCGTAGGCTCCTCAAGGGCCGCCCTCGCTATGTTAATCTGGTAGTCCCTCTCCTCGACGGTGCCTGGCCTGATGAGCTCATGCTCCACGGACACAGGCCGTTGAGAACGCCACGTGGGTATGAATGTTTTCGTTCCAGCGGAACGAATGTACTCGGTCTAGTGGCAGCCCGAACAGCTGCCGCCGCAGGATGAAGCCCCTGACGACTTGACCTTGACGATGATGCCGGGTCCCTGGGGCGTGTCGACTGAGTCTATGACGGCCTCCTTCAGCTCGTCCTCCAGGCCCTTCTCGTAGATGAGCGTGAAACCATCGACCTTGAGCTCGACGTCGCTGTCCTTCTTCTTGTCGAAGCCCATCATGTACGCTGGGCCGGAGCAAGAGAACCCTGCGAAGAATATCCTGATCGGTTCGTCCTTCTTCTCCTCGGTGAGTATTGCCTTTATCGTCTTCGTGGCATTTGGCGTGACTGTTACCATCGATGTCGCCTCGAACCGAGCTAGTAACCACCTGATATAATTGCTTTTTGCCAACTGTGGCAGGGCCCCCACACGGCCGTCCTGGCTTTATAAGTCGCAGGGTCCCCAGGGCGGCTCCCTAAGACACCTTGACCCTGTCGAACCCCTCGCCGCCCACGGGCTTCGTCGCGTCTATCCCCATCTTCGTGGTGGTCTCCTCGGCGCTCGGGTCCAGGCTGCTCCCCCTCGCGTTCTCTATCACGACGAGCCCCTTGTGCCCCTGGAACCTGGTGGCGACCGCCCACTCGACCTCCCTGTCGTCGAAGATGTCTATGTCCCCGTCCACGACGGTGACCATCTTCATCGACGGGTGGGCCCCGAGCGCGGCCATGATGGCGTTGACGGAGTCGCCCTCCTTCTGCTTGGTGATGGACACGACCCCGTGCAGCCAGCAGCATCCCCCCTCGGTCAGCCTCACAGCGTGCACCTCGGGCACCGCCGTGCTCACGCCCCTCTGGATGACCGGCTCCCGCGGCATGCCCATCATGAGGAAGTGCTCCTCCCTGCCGGGCAGTATCATCTGGAAGACCGGGTCGTCCCTGTGGTATATCCTGTCGATCTCCGCGACCGGCTGCTTCCGGACAGGGTCGACCGTGCCAGTGATGTCGACGAAGGGCCCCTCGTCCGCGACATCCTTCGTGAGTCGTCCCTCGAGGATGTACTCCGCGAAGGCCGGCACCAGCAGTCCGTTGTTGACCTTCCTGACATATACGGGCTCGTTCAGGCACATCTGCCTCAGGGAGCTCGCGACATCGAGCTCGTTCTTGCCGAACTCGAGGTTCATCGCCGCTGCGAGCATGACCGATGGGCAGAGGCCTATCGCGACCGCGATCTTGAGTTCCTTGCCCTGGGACAACGCCCTCCTGTGGAGGGCGTGGAGATGCCTCGGGACCACCCGGACGGCGAACCTCCGGTCGTCCAGGAGCATCATCCGGTGGAATGACATGTTCTTGATGCCGTCGTGCTCGGCGATGATCACGCCGGCGGTGACGAACCTCCCGCCGTCCGTCGGGTAGAACTTCGGTATCGCGGACGCGCGCAGGTCGAAGTCCGTGAGCGCGTTCTCGTCGAACGGGGCGCTGTCGACCTCCTGGGGCGGGGTCGGGGCGTCCATCGCCCTGACCATCTTCGAGGTGAGCTCAGCAGGCGTCGTGTTCATCGCCTGCGCGATGCGCTCCCTCGTGGACCACAGGTTGCCCACGGCGGTGTAGCCGTCCAGGTCCTCGAACACCATCGGCCTCGTCGGGGCCTTCAAGAGGTACTTCGTGACCTCGACGTCCCTTGAGACCTTGCCCTTGACCACTACCTTGTCCTCGAGACCCGCGAGCGTCGCCCTGATGGACAGACCATCACCGCTCGATGCATGCGAGTCAGCGTATTTCTATCCTTTCTCTGGCGGACCCAGTATGTCGCGCCAGCCCTCTTCTCAAACTACTTATACACAATCCAGCAATCGAGTCGTGATGGACCTAGAGGCACTCATTCGCAAGTACGCCCTCCAGAACGCCGTCCTGTACGACGGCAAGGCTACGCTGGGCTCTGTCCTCGGCAAGGTCATGGCCGAGAACCCGGAGCTGAGGCCCAAGGCCAAGGAGATCTCCGCCACCGCGAAGGGAGTGGTCGCCGAGGTCAACGGGATGTCCCCGGATGCACAGAGGGCCGCGCTGGAGTCCATCGCGCCCGAGCTCCTGGTCATGGAGTCGTAGCAGAGGGAGATGGGGCTCCCGGACCTCAAGAACGTGAAAGGCGAGGTCAGGATGCGGATGGCCCCGAACCCGTCTGGACCTCTCCACCTGGGCCACAGCAGGATGGCCATCCTCAACGACGAGTATGTCAAGCGCTACGGCGGGATTTGCTACAACCGGTTCGAGGACACCGACCCAGCGAGGATCGACCCGTCCGGGTACGACTCGATCCCGAAGGACTTCGAGTGGCTGGGCGTCAAGATCCACAAGACGATCATACAGAGCGACAGGTTCGAGACGTACTACGAGGTCGCCCGCAAGCTCCTGGACATGGGCAAGGCCTATGTCTGCACCTGCAAGCCCGAGGACTGGCGGGAGCTCAAGAACCACAAGAAAGCCTGCCCGCACAGGGAGCAGCCCGTCGAGGAGCAGCTCCACAGATGGGACAAGATGTTCGACGGCTCGTACAAGCCGGAGGAGGTGTCCGTGATGGTCAAGACCGACCTGAGCCATCCGAACCCCGCCATACGGGACTTCGTCGCGCTCAGGATCGACGACACCCCCCATCCAAGGACCGGCACCAAGTACAGGGTATACCCGCTCATGAACCTGGCAGTCGCGGTCGACGACCACCTGCTGGACCTGACGCACGTGCTCAGGGGCAAGGACCATCTCAACAACACTTACAGGCAGGAATATTTGTTCGGATACCTCGGCTGGAAGATGCCTGAGTACATCCACTACGGCCGCGTGTCCATCGAGGACGCGCAGCTCTCGACCTCGAAGATGGGCAAGGGGATCAAGGAGGGCCTGTACACTGGCTGGGACGACCCCCAGCTCGGCACCCTGGGCGCCATGAGGCGGCGGGGGATCAGGCCCGAGGCCATCCGGAGGTACTGGACCGAGGTCGGCATCAAGGAGGTGGACATCGAGTTCTCTTGGAAGACGCTGTTCACCTACAACAGGGAGCTCATCGACGACGGCGCGGACAGGTACTTCTTCGTCAACGACCCGGTCTCGCTGCCGATCGACGGCATCGAATCGGACATCGCCGCCAGGGCGCCTCTACACCCGGACCATCCCGAGAAGGGCGTGAGGGACCTGAGGGTCCAGAAGGGCTCGAGCGTGTTCCTGGCCAGGGA
>JAUPMC010000017.1 GCA_030836605.1 Thermoplasmatota archaeon
CTGCAGAGTCGCCACTCATTGTATCCTCTCGCCTTATGCTTATAGAAGCATAACGCTGATGCCGAGGTCGGATATATAGCTGTCGTCCGGTATGTGCCCCGACCGCGGCCCTTTTGAAGAGGCTCGGACGACCCCGTCACAGGCGCACTGACGCAAGCATAAAGTAGCCTGTCAGTAGTTCAAGAACGGGGGAGGTATCTGTGTACCTCGGGCAACGGACGCTAGCAGGGACTCTAGTTCTGATTATGGTGCTGTCGACAACGATGATATCGTTGTCGGTATCGGGGGAGAAGATCACTTACGAGAGCTACATCGTCGGCAACCCGGAGGATGTGACGACGCCGACCGAGGGCGGGCTCCTGCTCGCGGGCGGCAGCAACGACATCGCCGCCGCCATGGCGTGGATGACCGAGAAGTCCGGGTGCGGCGATTTCGTCGTCATACGCTGTTCAGGCACTGATGCCTACAACCCGTGGATCTACAAGACCGTCGGCGGAGTGGACTCGTGCGAGACGATCATATTCTTGGACTCTGACGCCTGCTGGGACGAAGTCGTGTTGTCCAAGATACGCGGCGCGGAGGCGCTGTTCCTCGCTGGCGGAGACCAGTGGGACTACGTGAGCATGTGGAAGGACACGCCGGTCGAGGACGCCATCCACTTCGTGATGGGCAAGCCCGCGCCTGTGGGCGGCACGAGCGCCGGCCTGGCGGTGCTGGGCGAGTTCTCGTTCACAGCGGAGAACGACACGGTCGAGTCGGAGGACGCCCTCCTGAACCCGTACAACCGGCGCGTCTGTCTGGAGAACGACTTCCTCGACATGCCGAACATGGACAGCATAATCACCGACAGCCACTTCGTCGCGAGGGACAGGATGGGCAGGCTCGTGACATTCCTGGCGCGGATAGTCGAGGATGACTGGGCCCAGATGGCCAGGGGGATTGGCATAGACGAGAAGACCGCTCTAGGGGTTGAGCTCAACGGGGACGTTACCCTGTTCGGCCTGTGCAAGGACGGCACCGCAGCGGCGTACTTCCTGCAGACACCCGGCCCTCCGAAGGTCTGCGAGCCAAAGACCCCTCTGACCTACGAAGGCATATCCGTCTACAAGATGTCCATCGGGACGACGTTCAACATCGTCTCATGGTCCGGAGAGGGCGGCGCTGAATACACCCTCTCCGCGGTCGAAGGCGTCCTGACCTCTAGTCAGGACGGCGGGAGCGTCTACTGACCGGGATGGACTCGCTAAGCTCAGAATACGGCCGCCTAGCGGACGCGAGGTATGAGCTTGGACCGGGCGAGCCTTGAACTCGTTCCAGCCAGACAATCATTGTTTCGGTTCAATTGGGAGTGAATTGCACCAAGGCGCCCCCAACCCCTTTCCTTTCTCAATGCGGGCGGCGTTCAATCCTTCTCGAAGATGAACAACTCATCCATAGAGGTCTTCAGGGCCTTCGCGATGTCGTGAGCTAGCTTCAAAGACGGGATGTACTTTCCGTTCTCGATGAATAAGATCGTCTCACGTCGTACTCCTATCTTCCGGGCTAGGTCCTCCTGGGTCATATCGTATCTCGCCCTGAGCTCTTTGATCCTTGTCTTCATGATGCGCCCTTCCCTCTCGACAACGCTGCCAATATCACGGCGTAGAAGATGCCCATCACAGCGACTAGGACGAACATCATCTCTCCAACCGAAAGGAATTCTCTCCCTGAATCCTCGACAAACGCACCTATGATCCAACCGAGAGCTAGGCAGAAGTACATGCTCACAAACAAGGCAAGATACCCCGCGCGCATCTTGAGCGCTCTCGATCTCTCATCCTCAAGAGGGAAACCGCTCTTCAGCTCTTCCCGCCTCCTCCAGGCTACGAAGATTGCGACCACCGCGATGCTGACAAGAATCGCGGCCGACGCAATTGTGTACCAGTTGTCGACTTCGGCAACTACTGTGCCCACGACGAACACCGAGCCCAGGACGATCATGGTGACTAGTATTCCGATGAACTTCCGGAACCTCTTCTTTTCATCCATCATCCAACACCTCTCCGTTATTTTGTGCTAACTTTTTGTTAGCTTAGACCGACTTTATGTTAGTGATAACGCACATTAAGTATTTGACACCTTCGGAATGATGCATACGAGAATCGAACCCCCCTATATCCTCCGATATGGTCCGGAAGTCAATTCGGGCAGGAACGACTCAACTGAAATAGAACAGCGTCTTCCTGGCTATGCGTGAGTGTGGACCGGACGAGCCTCGAACTTGCTCGCGCCAGACACTCATGGTCCATTTCAATCATGAGAAGGTGCACGCCAGATGGTTCTCGAGCCGAATGTGCCATTGGTGTCTGTGCGAACCGGGCATCGTCCCCAACAAGGTTATTCACATCGTCATTCATATGCTTCTGCCGATGAACAAGAACCGTTCCCGCAACAAGCCAACCGTCGCTGAGAGTGATTCCAGGTCTGGAGACTGGAGGCTGAAGGGCCCCAGGATACTGGTGGAGCCTCCCGGGCCGAATTCGAAGGCGGCGATGAAGAGGAAGCAGAAGTTTGTGACGGCCGGCCTTGGGGTCAGTCATCCTATTGCGATAGATTACGCGGAAGGTCCGTTCCTTCGGGACGTTGACGGGAACGTCTACTTGGACTTCACGGTGGGTTTGGGTGCGCTCAACTGCGGGCATAGGCCAATGGAAGTCCTGAATGCGTGGAGGCACCAGATCGACAGGCTCGATCACATATGCGCAATGGTCTCGATGTATGAGCCCTACCTCCAGCTGGCGGAAGAGCTGTCGCGGATCTGCCCAGGCAATCTGAGGAAGAGCCTGATCATGAACAGTGGCTCAGAGGCCATTGAGAATTCCGTGAAGATTGCCAGGGCGTACAACAAGAAGAGGTGGCTCATGTCTTATATCACCGGCTACCACGGCAGAACCTATCTCGGAATCTCTCTCATGGGAAGAGGGAGACTCTACCGCGAGGGTTTCGGGCGCGTGCTTCCGAACGTGAAGCTGGTGGACTTCGCATACTGCTACAGGTGCCACCTGAAACTAGAGTATCCCTCTTGCGGTCTTGCCTGCACGGACCTCCTCGAGAAGACAGTCGAGTCTCCTGAGCTGAAGGACGACGTTTGTTGCCTGATCATGGAACCTGTCGAGGGAGCGGGCGGGTTCATCAACCCCCCGCCAGGGTATTGGGAACGGGTCAAGCAGATATGTGACGACAACGGGATCGTGCTCATCGACGACGAGATCCAGACCGGCTTCGGAAGGACGGGCAAGCTCTTCGCAATCGAGCACTGGAAGGTTGAACCAGACCTCGTTGTCACCGGGAAGTCGCTGTCCATGGGATTGCCTATCGGGGCAGTCACCGGAAAGGAGGAAATCATGGACGCACCGGCCGCTGCTAGCCTGGGCGGGACCTATGGCGGGAACCCGATCTGCTGTGCGGGGGCGCTGGAGGCCATCAAGCTGGCCAAACGGGCGTTGCCAAATGTGAAGATGATTCACAGGGTCGAGAAGAAGCGCCTCAACGAGTGGAAGGAACGGTATGAGTCGGTTGGCGACGCGAGAGGTTTGGGGGCTATGATGGGCATCGAGCTGGTCAAGACGAAGAATGGAAAGGTACCCGCCCCCCAGCTGGCCAGGAATATTCAGCTCAACTGCTTCCGAAAGGGACTCTATATCTCATCAGGTGGACTCTTCGGCAACGTCTCGAGGCTACATCCGCCACTCACGATAACGAGGTCCCTTCTTGAAACGGGTCTTGACATCATGGAGAGCGCCCTCGAAGAGGAGACAAGACCCTGAGGGATTGTTCTTCACAGTCGGCCGAAGCTTTGGCTATGTCGAAGAAGCATGAGTGTGGACCGGGCGAGATTTGAACTCGCGGCCTCTCGCATGCCAAGCGAGCGATCTTCCGCTGATCTACCGGCCCATGTGGGTTGCCGATGTATATGGTAGGCGTAATTAAAGGTTGCTCAGTCCACAAGCGTGGGGGGTGACGCGGAAGGGGATGAAAAGCGGTCGCCTGCCGGGCCGAAGTCGGCCCGACAGGGCTTTGAATGGGTTTCTCTAGGCGTCAGGGCCGGCCTGAACACGGTCAGGCCTTGCGAGTTCCTTACTCCTGGTTGTCGCAGATGCCGTCGCCGTCAGAGTCGTTGATGCAGACACAGTCCTCTTGGTAGTCGCAGATCCCGTCTCCGTCGGAGTCGTAGTCGCAGATGCCGTCTCCGTCGCAGTCGCAGTTGTCGCCAGTCCCGTCCTGCAGCTGGAGCAGGTCCGGCGTCCCGTCGAGGTCACCGGTCTTGTACGCGCTCCCGGCCACGACGGCGTTCACGGCGAACGCCCCGGTGGCAATGATTGCCGCACAGAGCGCGACCATGGTCCAGGCCTTGCTGTGCCCGTTCTTTCTCGATACTCTCTTCGCCAATTCGCTCTCGAACTCCTTCCTCATGTCCTCACTTCCTTGGTGTTTCCATGTCGAGGCCATACGAGTCCTCGACCGCCTCGCTCCGTGCCAGCTTGGTCTCCTATGTCTAACACCAAGGTTCAGGTGGTAAGTGCTTTGTGGGACAATTATCAAAGATTGGCACAATCGTGAAAACGACCCTCGTGGCCCCGCCAGGAGTCCCCCGGGTCAGGTGAACGAGTCCAGCTTCTTCTGGAACCTGACCTTCTCACCCGGGACCGCCACGGGGTACTCCTCGGTCAGGCACGCGAGGCATAGGTCCCCCGCGGGGAGCCCGATCGCGTCCACGAGCCCTTCTATCGAGATGTAGCCGAGGCTGTCCGCCGTGATCATCTTCTCTATCTCCTTCACGGTCCTCCCGGTGGCGGCGAACTGATCCCTCGTCTTCATGTCGATGCCGAAGTAACAGGGCGCGATGATAGGCGGGGAGCCTACCCTGACATGGACCTCCTTCGCCCCCGCGTTCCTCACTAGCTGCACGATCTTCCTCATGGTCGTGCCCCTGACGATGGAGTCGTCGACGAGCACGACCCTCTTGTCCTTGATGATGCTCTTGAGCGGGTTGAGCTTGAGCATGACGCCCGTGGTCCTGTCCGACTGGTCGGGCATGATGAATGTGCGTTCCACGTACCTGTTCTTCATGAGCCCCTCGGAGTACCGGATGCCCGAGCCCTCGGCGTACCCCATCGCGTGAGACCTCCCGGAGTCGGGGATCGGGACGACGACGTCCGCGTCCACCGGCTGCTCCTTGGCCAGGCGCTCGCCTATGCGCCTCCTGACCTCGTACACGAGCTTCTGCTCTATGACGGAGTCGGCCCTCGCGATGTAGACCCACTCGAACATGCAGTGCGCCCTGCCCTTGGCCAGGCCGGTCTTGGTCGACCTGATCTCGCCCGGCAGGAGTTCGACTATCTCGCCCGGCTCGACGTCCCTGATGAACTCCCCGCCGAGCGTGTCGAACACGACGCTCTCGGAGGCGGCCGCGTAGCCCGTCTTGGTCCTCCCGACGCAGAGCGGCCGGAAGCCGAACGGGTCCCTGACGGCGAACACCCGGTTGTCGACCATGATCGCGAGGGAGTATGCCCCCTGTATGGTCGACATCACGTTCTTCAGGGCCCTCACGGGGTCCCCGGTGTTGGAGATGTCGTTCGCCAACAGCCTGACGATGATCTCGGAATCGGAAGATGTGATGAACGCCCAGCCCTTCTTCTTCAGCTCGTCCATGATCTTGTCGGAGTTGACCATCTCGCCGTTGTGCGCGAGGGCGATGTCCCCGTAGTTGGTCGAGACGACGAACGGCTGCGCGTTGCTTATGGTGGAGGACCCGACGGTCGAGTACCTCACATGGCCTATCCCCAGGTCCCCCTTCGGGGACTGGATGTCCTCGTTCTTCAGGGCCTGGTGGGCGAGCCCCATGCCCTTGATGCACTTGATGCCCTCGTGGTTGTAGACGGCGATGCCCGCCGACTCCTGGCCCCTGTGCTGGAGGACCCTGAGCGCGTAGAATATGTCTACCGACACGTTGGCAACCGACGCAGTCGCGAAAACTCCGCACTCCTCTCTCGGGTGCTCAGGCTCCGTTGACCTCAACTCCCCATTCAAAGGAAAGCGTTTCATTCAGTGCTGCTTCGCCCAGTTGTAGGTCCTGACCTTTGCAGTCGCGCCGAAGCCGCACGAGGCGCAGGTCTTCTTGCGCACATGGTAGGCCCTCTTGCCGCACCGCCTGCAGACTATGTGCGTCTTCTTCGAGCTTCTCTTACCCATCGACGGCGTGCCTTTTGTCATCCTGCCCTACCTCACGGCGATATGTATATGACGTTGTCCCCGCGGACGATGATGGCGTCCATCTTCCGGGTGACCTTCGCGTCCAGAATCTCTTCGGCGTTCCTCAGCACGAGGTTCATGTGAGGGTCGTATCCGTCGAGGGTCCCGCGGTAGCCCCTCTTCCCCTTAAGCTCCACGATAACCTGCTGGTTGATCGCCTTGTTCAGAACTGCCAGGGGTTTCAGCAAATTAAATCACCTGAGTCCCCATAATCTGGTACTGTACTTAAACCTTTCCGGGTCAGCCGGAGCCGCCCGCGGACCTGCTGGCACCCCCCGGCCAGCCCCCCCGAACCACGAGCGCGCGAGGGACTTCGTCCCTACGGTTTGTTATCACGGTTGAGATTGGGACCACAAAGGTATTTCATCACTCTCCCCGATGCGGGATGGTGCAGCCCATCCCCTCTCTAGTGTTAGAAATAGGTGCTGGGTTGGCTCAGGGCATGGTGCGGGCATGAGCGCGGCAGCGAGTAGCCAGAAGGATATCGGACCCACTGACATCGACCTCGCCAACTACGCGAGGGCCTATGTGAACGCGTACATGGGTGCCGTCCAGAGCGAGAGCCCGGAGCACCCGCCCGTGTTCTTCAGGAACCACCCGTACTCGATCGAGGCCTGCTTCATGCCGAACGAGAGCTTCTGCCTCCTGTTCGAGAAGTCCGACAAGCCGACCATCTCGGTCACCAGCCAGGACTGGGACCATGTGATGGGCAGAGTCATGTCGGGCGTGTCATACCTCGCGACGGTGTACCCCCACGAGGGCTACTCGGTCGACGACGCGGTCTCCAAGGGCCGCCGGGACGCGATCAGGGACATACGCGCGATGGAGAGCTCGGACATGGCCGAGGCCGCCCGCCAGCTCGAGAAGGTGATTGCCGAGCTCGGGAACATGGGGGACTGGATGAAGAACCCCGTGAAGATGGCCGAGACGGTCATGTCGAGGCTCGAGCCCGTGAGGCACGCGATCCAGAGGAGCGGGCCGACCCAGGACATGCTCGCCATGGTGGACGGCATGAGGCGGTACAACATCGGCCCGCAGAGGGCCCCCGGGCTCGCGCCGTCGGACCTGCAGACCATCCAGG
>JAUPMC010000018.1 GCA_030836605.1 Thermoplasmatota archaeon
GCGGCCCCATCGACATCATCTGCAGCTGCTGTTCCTGCTGCTGCCATACCCTCGCCGCCATCACGCGCTTCGGCTACGATGAGGCCATAATCGGGCACGCGGACGTCATCGCGGAGCGGGACCCTAGCCTCTGCGACGGCTGCGGAGTCTGCGCCGACCGATGTCATTTCAGGGCTTGGGCCGTGAAGGGGGACTCCGTCGAGTTCGCGCGCGAGAAGTGCGCGGGCTGCGGCGTCTGCGCCTCGTCCTGCCCAAGCGGCGCGATCAGACTCGTGAAGAGGGGCTGACCCACAGCCCGTAAACAGTTCAAGAGCTGACGCTCACCAATAAGAAATGACCTTTTGGGATACAGACACTCAGGACCTGAGGACGATCTCGATGTTGACGCCGTCCGGGACCTGTATCCTCATGAGCTGCCTCAGGGCGCGCTCGTCCGCGTCGAGGTCTATGAGCCTCTTGTGGACGCGCATCTCCCACCGGTCCCATGTCTCCGAGCCCTCTCCGTCCGGGCTCTTCCGGACCGGCACCTTCAGCCTCTTGGTGGGGAGCGGTATGGGGCCGGCGATGTCCACGCCAGTCTTCTCGCTGATCAGCTTGATCTGCTTGCAGACCATGTCGACCTTCTCCGGGTCCGTTCCGCTCAGCGATATCCTGGCCCTCTGCGACATTTCAACAAAACCTCACATGAAAAACATGGATAAGCGGTTTAAGGGGTTTACATCTCCTTCTTCTCGATGTCAATGACCATGCCCGCCGCGACGGTCTGGCCCATGTCCCTGACGGCGAACCTCCCCAGCTGCGGGAACTCCTTCGCCTTCTCTATGGCCAGCGGCTTCGACGGCGTGATCTTCACGATCGCCGCGTCGCCGGTCTTCAGGAACTGCGGGTTCTCCTCCTTCACGGTGCCCGTGCGCGGGTCGAGCTTCTTCAGGAGCTCGGTGAACGTGCACGCGACCTGGGCCGTGTGGCAGTGGAACACCGGGGTGTACCCGACCGTGATGACGCTCGGGTGGTTCAGGACCATTATCTGCGCGGTGAAGGACTTGGCGACCGTCGGCGGGTTATCCACCGGGCCGGCCACATCGCCCCTCTTGACATCGGTCTTAGCGATGCCCCTGACGTTGAACCCGACGTTGTCCCCGGGCTCCGCCTTGGCCATCTGCTCGTGGTGCATCTCGACGGACTTGACCTCGCCGACCTTGTTCGACGGCATGAAGATGATCTTCATGTCCGGCTTGATTACGCCAGTCTCGACCCTGCCAACAGGGACCGTGCCCACGCCGGTGATGCTGTAGATGTCCTGGACCGGCAGCCTCAGGGGCTTGTCGGTGGCCTTCGACGGGGCCTTGAGCGCGTCGAACGCCTCGACCATCGTCGGGCCCTTGTACCAGGGCGTGTTCGGCGACTTCGAGGCGATGTTGTCGCCCTTGTAGCCGGAGCACGGGATGAAGGGTATCTCGTCGACCTTGTAGCCCACGGTCTTGAGCAGCTCGGTGACGGACTTCTTCGTCTCCTCGTACTTGGCCTGGTCGTACTTGACGGCGTCCATCTTGTTGACATCGATGATGATCTGGTTCACGCCGAGCGTCCTGGCGAGGAATATGTGCTCCTTCGTCTGCGCCTGGGGACCCTCGATGGACGACACCACGATGACCGCAGCGTCGGCCTGGCTCGTACCCGTGATCATGTTCTTCACAAAGTCCCTGTGGCCAGGGGCGTCGATGATCGTGAAGTAGTACTTCTGGGTGTTGAACCTCTTGTGCGCCACATCGATGGTGAGACCTCTCTCCCTCTCCTCCTTAAGTCCATCCATGACCCACGCGAACTCGAAAGTCGCCTTTCCCTTCTGCTCGGCCTCCTTCCTGTACTTCTCGATCACGTGGGGCTCGATGTGCCCTGTGTCGAGGAGCAGTCGGCCGACAGTGGTCGACTTGCCGTGGTCGACGTGTCCGATGAACACCAAGTTCATGTGTGGTTTCTCTGCCATATCATGGCCTCCATTGCCTTCTTTCGGAGCATGATGCTCTTGGTATATTAGTCTTGCCCATGCGAGTTCGAGGGATGTTGGCTAGGCCATCATCCCGAGTAATACGACGCGTCGTACGGCTCGGGCTTGAGGCCCTTCCTCTGCCGGATCTGCGGCACGGTCTTCTCCAACGGCTCCTTTGGCATGGGCTCGAAGCCCGCGTTCTCAGTGGACCAGAGCGCCCGGCCGCTCGTCGCGCTCCTGATGGACGCGGCGAACCCGAACATCTCCGCCACAGGGCATTTCGAGGCCAGGATGGTCATCTCGCCCTCCTGCTTCATGTCCTCGATGACGCCACGCCTCTGCTGTATCTCGCGTATCGCGTCGCCCATGACGTCCTGCGGGACGTTGATGAACACCTTCTGCATCGGCTCGTAGAGCGTCCTACCAGCCATGCACATCGCGCCGTAGATGGCGGACCTGGCCGCGGGTATGACCTGGGCCGGGCCCCTGTGTATGCTGTCCTCGTGGAGCTTCGCGTCCACGAGTTTGATCTTCATGGCCATGCACTTCTCGTTGCAGAGCGGGCCCCGGTTCATGGCCTCTATGTAC
>JAUPMC010000019.1 GCA_030836605.1 Thermoplasmatota archaeon
GCTCGAGCATCATTCTGCATGTCGAGGACAAGGCCGACTACTTCGGCCTGGTCCTGAAGACCGAGTCCGAGGGGCTCGTCGTCGCCAGGCCCGAGGGCAAGGCCGAGGGGCAGGGCTCGGGCTCGAGCGGGCCCGGGGCGAAGCCCATACTCCTCAGGGAGCCATGCGACCTCTGCGGCGGGGAGCCGAAGTGCGCCAGGATATGCCCCACGGGCTGCATCACGGTGGTGGACTGAGATGTTCCTGCGCAACGGCAGGGTGTGCGTCGTGGACCTCTCGACCGGGGAGTCGTCCGAGCAGGAGCTGTCGGAGGACCTCGCGGGGATGTCCGCGCTCAGGGCCGCCGAGACCCTCAGGAAGGAGCACGGCGACGCGCTGGTGCTCGGCACGGGCGCGCTGACGGGCAGCCTGGTCCCCGCGGCGTGCGCGGGCTTCATATCCTCACCGAGGGGCGTCATGCCGCTCCTCGGCTCCGCGGGCGTGGAGCTGAAGCTGGCGGGGTTCGATTTCATCGTCGTCAAGGGCGAGTCGTCGGCCCCGGGGTACCTCTGGGTCAGGGACGGCATCGCGGAGCTGGTGCCCTACCCGGGCATGTCGTCCATGGACTCATGGGCGAGGACGGAGAGGATACGCGCGGACCAGGGGGACAGGAGGATCCAGGTCGTGGCCTCGGGCCCCTGGGGGGACGCGCTCCGCCCCGGCTCGTGCCTGGCGGTCAGCCACTGGCTTGGGGAGGACGACGCGCTCACTGGCGGTGAGTTCGGCAGGAGGAAGCTACTCGCCGTCGCCTTCAGGGGCATGGGCGAGCTGGAGGTGTCCGACCCCGTGGCCCATCTGTCCGCGTCGCTGGACCTGCGCGCCGCGCACGCGTCCAAGCTCGGCCCGAGCGCCGGGCTCGCGTCCTACTGGGGCGGGGCGAAGGACAGTGGCTTCTCCGCCCTGCTGCACAGGTCCATGGGCTGCTACGGGTGCCCTCACCCCTGCAGGTCCTACCTCAAGGTCAACGAGGACCCGAGGCACATGGCGCTCTCCGTGATGGAGCCGGGCTACCTCCACTTCGACATACCCTCGCTCGCCAAGGCCGTCTCGGCGGGCCTCGGCTTCAGGGACGCCACGACGGCGTTCATGGAGTGCGCGAAGGCGGGGGCGGACCCGTACTCGGTGATCGGGCCCAGCGGGTCCAGCCTCGAGGGTGTCCGCAAGGCGCTCGCGTCCGGCGCGTCATCGCCCGCCGACAGACTCTCCGCGGCGGGCTCGTTCAGGTCCCTCGCGACCTTCGACGAGTGCGTCGGCCTCGGCCTCTGCCCCAGGTACTGGGCGAAGGCGGGCCTGGACATGGGGGCGGTCTCGGAATGCGCGGAGCCCGCCCTCGGGCGCCCCCTCCGATAAGCCCCGGCCCACCAAAGGTTTTTGACCATCTGGCGCATCTACACCTACGGTGTAGGCTTGAAGATTCTCGTGACCACAGGGATGCCTGGCTGCGGCAAGGAGGAGTTCCTCAAGTGCTGCGTCGCGCGCGGCGCCAAGGTCATCCGGATGGGGGACCTCGTGCGCGACCGCGCCAAGGAGTTCGGGATGGACCACTCGGACGCGAACCTGGGCGACCTCGCGAACGAGGAGCGGCAGAGGTTCGGCATGGACATCTGGGCCAAGAGGGTCATCCCGCTCGTGGGCGGGAACCTGGTCGCCATAGACGGCACGAGGGGCCCGGACGAGATACGTGCCTTCAGGCACGCGTTCGGAGGCGACCTCCAGGTCGTCGCCATTCACACATCGCCAAAGACCAGGTTCGAGCGCCTCAAGGCCCGGGGCAGGGCCGACTCCCCGACCGCGCTCTCCGAGTTCGACAAGCGCGACAGGCGCGAGCTCGACTGGGGCCTCGGGGACGCGATCGCGCTGGCGGACCACATGATCGTCAACGAGGGCACGCTCGACGAGCTCAAGGTGCAGGTCGACACCCTCCTGGACAGGATCCTGCCCAAGGGGTGAGCCCTCCTGGACTTCGTCACGGTCAGGCCGTGCAGGTTCGATTCCTTCGAGGCGGTCCCGCGGGACCGCCAGTCCCTGGACCTCGGTGAGTGCGAGACGAAGCTGAGGGCCTCCGGGTACGACATCGTGAGCAACGTCGGCGTGATGCTCATCGTCAGGAAGGGGACCGAGGTTACGGTCTATCCGCACGGCCGACTCCTGATGCACCCGGTCAGGGACAAGGCGGAGGCGGAGAGGGTCGCGGGTGCGCTCTATGCCGCCCTTGGCATGTGACGCCGTGACATCCCTGGGCATTCCTGGGTTCCGCTTTTATACTGCATCGTTATTCGTTGTCTCAGCGCGGAGGCACGAGGCTTGATAGAACTACAGAAGCTGAACAAGTCCTTCGGCCCGATCAAGGCCGTGGACGACCTCGACCTGAGGGTGACCAGGGGGACCACCGTCGGTTTCCTGGGCCCTAACGGCGCGGGCAAGACCACCACCATCAAGATCCTCACCGACCTCATCAGCGCCACGAGCGGGCACGCGCTCCTGAGCGGGGTGGACGTGGTCAGCGACCCCAAGGCCGCATTGTCGCATGTGGGCGCGGTCGTAGAGACCCCGGAGTTCTACCCGTACCTCACGCCTGTCGAGACCCTCTCCTACCTCGGAAGGGTCAGGGGGATGCCGGCCGCGGAGATCGATAGGCGCACGAACGAGGTGCTCGCCCAGATCAAGATGGAGCAGTGGCGCACCACGCGCATAGGCAAGTTCTCGAAGGGCATGAAGCAGCGCCTCGCGATCGGTCAGGCCCTGCTGCACGAGCCCGACATACTCATACTCGACGAGCCGACGAGCGGCCTGGACCCGAGGGGCATGGTCGAGGTCAGGGAGATCATCAAGCAGCTCAAGAAGGACCATTACACGATATTCATGAGCTCGCACCTGCTGAACGAGGTGGAGGAGACCTGCGACCGGGTGGCCCTCATAGACCACGGCAAGCTCCTGGTCTACGATGACATCGACACCCTCGCGAAGCTGACGAAGACCACGAAGCTCGAGGTGGTCGGGTCCTCGGCCATCGCGGCGCCCCTGGTCGAGAGGATATCGAAGATGCCTGGCGTCGTCCACGCCGAGAACGCCACCGACCGGAGCCTCGTGGTCACGTACGAGGGCCCGGAGGAGTCCAGGGCGGACCTGCTCAGGTCCATACAGTCCCTGGGCGTGAACGTCGTGTCCTTCAGCTCCGTGGGCCTGCCCCTGGAGATGATGTACATGGACCTCGTGAAGGAGTCGAGGTGACCCAAATGGCTGAGACACACGAGGCTAAGCACGGGGTCCCTTCGGACATGGAGCAGATCCCGGTCGTCTGGAGGTACGAGCTGCTCAGATACCTCCGGTCGTGGAGGCTGTACGCGTCGTTCGCCGTGGTGGCGCTTGTGATGGTGCTCCTCTACCTGCTGCCGCCGCTCCTCGGGGAGTCGTACAGCGGCACGGACACGGGCACCGAGATATGGGTCACGCCGATGGACCCGTCCGCCGTCCCCGCAGGCCCATACGCGGTCTACGCTACCGGGACGATAAACCGGAGCCAGATAGACGTGGATTCGGTCGTCCTGTACAAGGACGGCGTCGAGTACCCGTCGGCCGGGACCTGGACCCTCAACGAGGTCAGCTTCGGCAGCGCGAGCGTGTACACCATACTGGTCCTCGAGAACGTGACTGGGAGCGAGATCACCGCCACCTACGAGTGGTACATCTCCCCCGAGAGCTTCGAGACCCTGTTCCTCAACTTCGCCAGCTTCCTGGTCATCATCTGCGCGACCTTCTTCGGCGCGGACGCCATCGTCGGTGAGTTCCAGAACAGGACGGGCTACCTCGTCTTCCCGAACCCGATGAAGAGGGCGGTCCTGTTCATCGGCAAGTTCCTCGCCAGCCTGACCGCGGGCATGATCGTCCTGACCATATTCTACGTGGCCTTGGCCGTCCTGTCGCTGTTCTCCGCGAGGGGCATAGACGACGACTTCCTGCTCTCGTTCGTCTACTCCGTGGAGTTCCTGGTCGCCGCCATGGCTGTGGCATACCTCATCAGCTCCCTGTTGAAGGGCTCGACGGGCGCGACGGTGCTCACGTTCTTCCTGTTCATCATGATCATGCCCATAGTCGACAGCGTCGGGATGTTCGCCGGGGTCAAGATCGAGGGGTCGCTGACCTTCTCGTCCGGGGCGCTGATATACGTCCTGAGCGACCCGTACCCCTCAGACACGTCGCAGGACATGGGCCCGATGGGCAGCCTGGATGTCTACTATCCGGACCCGGTGCTGGCGCACGTCGTCATGCTGGCGTACGCGTTGGCGTCCCTTGGCCTCGGCATGTACCTGTTCAGGCGGAGACAGCTGGCGGGCTAGGCGGGACCGAGCGGAATCCGGCAGTCTGGCCGGGACATTTTTCCCGAAAGCATCATATAAAAGTAACGCTACTGTCATCTAACTGGATGGGTATCATTTGCGGCGCGTCGCAGCCTTAGCATTACTGGCCGTCATGGCCGTCTCCTTGGTCCTACCCCTGCAGTCCATCCGTTCGTTGGATATCGCCTCATCCGTCGAGGACCTCTCCGCTCCCCCGCCGGCGCTCGGGGCGGTCTCGTTCCCGGACCCGATCGACACGACCCTCTCGGTGCCCGAGTACCCGCTCGTATCTAGGGCGCTCATGTTGGACGGGGGCTCCACCGACGCCGTGCTGGATGACTTCGACGGGGACGGCGTGGACGACCTCGCCGTGGCCGTCTCGGAGGCGAACCTTCTCTCCGTGTTCTTCGGGCAGCCGGACGGCACATTCCTGAGCTGGCCCGACGTGGACGTCACTCTCGCCGGGATACCCATCGCGCTAGGTGTCGTCGACAGGTACGAGAACGGGAACAAGGAGATCGTCGTCCTGCAGAGGAAGAGCATTCTCTACGAATTCGACCACTTCGTCAGGATAAACACTACCACATGGATATCTTCCTCTCTATTGACGGTCGCCGAAGGCGCCATGGACTTGGCTATCGGGGACCTCAGTGGCACGTCATCGCCTGACATCGCTGTCATCTCCGAAGGCGTGGACCCTTTGGTGGACAGCGGTTCCTTTGAGGTGTTCCGCGGGCCGAATTACGCGGATTCGATTCAGGTCGTGACAGGGCTCGGGACATATTCAATTGCGTCAGGGGATTACGACAACAGCGGTACGCTGGACGTCGCGGTGTCGAACAGATACGAGGGCTCCGTCGATGTCTACCTCTCCCCACTGACGTTCGGAATGCCTCCGACCTTGGTCCTCGACACTGACGGCGCACCGTACGGGCTGGCCTCAGGCAACTTCAACGGCGACTCGCTCACGGACCTCGCGGTAGCCTGCCAGGAACCATCGTCACTCGAGCTCTTCCTGCAAGCTGAGTCGACCGGGCTGCCAGCAACTCCGTCACCCCAAGTCTCTCTCTCCATGTCTCCGTCCAAGGTCGTGCAGGGCGACATGGACTCCGATTCCAAAGCGGACCTGCTGGTGTTGTCTGAATCCGAGTGCAGGGTCCTGGGGTTCTACCAGGGCATATCGCCGCTCTGGCCATCAACCCCGTCATTCTCATTCCCTTCAGGCTCGGTGCCAAGGAGCGCCTTGGTCGGCGACCTCACCGGAGACGGCCTCCCAGACATCGGCGTCACGAGCGCCCGGGATGACTGGTCCGGGTCTAGCATGGCCGTGTACCCGTCCAGGGACGGGTTCTCGAACAGCAACTACACTGTCTGGACAACTACAAGCGGCCCGGCGTCATCCATGGCCACGGGTGACCTGGACGGCGACAGCAGGGAGGACATCGTCCTCGCCATACCCTCTCAGAACGCCTTCGGTTACATGCTGGGCTACTCCGGGTCCACGAACGTGGCTTTCCTGGGCTATGCCCCTGAGGACATGATTGTCATCGACGTCGATGGCGACGGCCTATCGGATGTCGTCACCGCGAACCGGACGAGCGACTACGCCTGGGTGCACTTCGGGAAGCCTGGGCTCCCGTCAGATTCCATGACCCCCGTGAAGCTCAATTGCTCGGGGAACGTGACCGACATATCCACAGGTGA
>JAUPMC010000020.1 GCA_030836605.1 Thermoplasmatota archaeon
AGGGTCAGGTCGACCAGGGTGGGCGAGGCGCACAGTGAGGTGGACCTGGAGGCGATGACCCGCCGCGCGGGAGGCCTCCTGGGGAAGGACAGGGGAGTCGACCTCCACTCGCCAGCTTCCGAGGTCAGGATAGTGTTCTCCGAGAAGGTGCATGTCGGCAGGCTAATCGGCTCTGTCGACAGGACGTCGTTCGAGACGAGGATGAACAAGCGTCTGCCGTTCCACTGTCCCGTATCGCTCCACCCGAAGTTCGCGAGGGCCATGGTGAACCTGACCCGCGTGCCAGACGGCGGCACCGTGCTCGACCCGTTCTGCGGCACCGGGGCGATACTGGCGGAGACGCACCTCGCCGGCCTGAAGGCGCTGGGGACCGACATCTCGGAAAGGATGGTCGAGGGCGCGAGGGCCAACCTCGCGCACCTGGGCGCGTCCGCGGTCACGCGCGTGTGCGACGTGGGGGCCATCGAGGGGGTCGTGGGCGAGGTCGACGGCATCGCGACGGACCCGCCTTACGGCCGGTCGACCAGCACCAACGGCGAGCCCCTGGACGAGCTGTACGCGCGCTCCATCAGGGCCTTCGCGGATGTGCTCGGCCGCGGCTGCAGGCTCGCGATCGCTGTGCCCGACCTGGCCGCGTTGGAGGCGGCGCGCGGGTTCAAGATGCTGGAGTCGCACCCGCTCTGGGTGCACAGGTCGCTGACAAGGAACTTCTGCGTGCTCGAACGGGTCTAGGCGACCACGAAGGTCACTTCGACGGTGCCGACATGCGCGCTCAGGTAGAAGACATCGATGAACACCGTCTTCTCGCCGGGCTCGGCGGAGGCCCACACGAACACCTCGATTGAGACCGTGATGTCGCCGCTCGCGGGCACGGCCGCCTCGAGCGTCCCCGAGGAGTTTGCGTCCGCGGCGTCCTCATAGAGCAGGACGGCGACGAGCCCGGGGAGGTCGCGCGCGACGAAGGTCAGGTTGACATCCCCCTCACCCGTGTTGTTCACGATCAGGTGGGACACGACGCTGTCGCCGGGCAGGACATCCTGGCCGTCGTCTGAGACCCACAGCTCCACCTCGGGGGTCATGACTGTGAGATTGAAAGTCATCCTCGCGTTGAACTCGGAGGCGCTTGTGACGGCCGTCCCCCCGATAGTGACCGAGGAGTTGCCTAGCAGGGAGTCGCTCGAGGACTCCACCATGACCGTGAGAACAGATTCGCCGGAGACGTTCAACAGCATGTCGTAGGTCTCGCTGTAGGTCGTGCCTTCCTCTCCGAACGTGACGACCCAGCCCGTGGGCGATGAGACCTTCTCGAACGAGATGTTCTCCTTGGTGTTGCCGGTGTTCTGGACGAGCACCTCGAACACGACCAGTTGCCCCGGGACGATCGTCCTGTTCGTGTCGTCCATGGGCGTCATCTCGAACGAGGAGTCGGTGACCACCGCGGACATCGGGATCGGCACGAAGGCCGCGATCAGGACGGCGAACGCGAGCACACCGACCATGATCCTCTTGGTGTCCAGCTTGGTGATGTCGTTCAGGGGCGGCGGGTGCTTGGCCCCCAGGAGCAGTATCAGCAGGGCGAACAGCATCCAGGACCGTAGAAGAACGAAAGGGCTATCAGCACGGCGATCGCGGCCCAGCTCGCGTACTTGGCGTGATGGCCGAAGAGGGCCCTCGCGATGTGCCCCCCGTCGAGCTGTCCCGCGGGCAGGAGGTTGAGCGCGGTCACGAGGAACCCGACCCACGCGGCGAAGGCTGTCGGGTGCAGGAGGTAATCTCCCTGTATCGGCACCAGCCGCTCGAGCCACAGGTAGATCATCGGGAACGATATCTGGACCAGGTTCTCGGAGCCGATGTCCTCGGGGACCAGTTTGGCCCCAGCGTTCGTCAGCATCAGGCCGAGGATGCCAATCGGTATGGCCAACGCGAGCCCGGCCAGCGGCCCGGCCACTCCGATCTCGAGCAGGCTCTTCCTGTTCGGTATCGGGTCCCGGAGCGATATGAACGCCCCGAAGGTCCCCAGGGGCGGGAACGACGGGATGAAGAATGGAAGCGAAGCCGCGACCTTCCTCCTCCTCGCCATGAAGTAGTGCCCGAGCTCGTGCACTCCCAAGATGGCCATGAGGGGCAGGGCGAAGTACAGTATGCCGTTGAACACGGTCCCGGCGGAGTACAGCTCGTCCGAGGGCACGTCGGCGTAGGAGCTCCAGTTGTATATCCCCGCGAACATCATCGCGACGAACGTGACGATTAGCATCGCCAGGTTGACGCCGACGCTCTTGTACTTCGCCGCCGGCTTCCGGGCCACCATTATGATGTGCTCGCCCTTGTCGTAAGTGACCATGGGGATGTACCCGTGCGGGGACATGTCCTCCCTGAGCTTCTCGAAACTATCCTCCAGGGTCGCGTCGTCTATCTTGCAGTAGAACTGGACGACGTCGTAGTCCACCTTCACGTCGTATACCGGGAAGTGCCTCGCCACCAAGCCCTTGACGAGTTCTATCTCCTTGGTCGCGTCTGGCGGAGTCTCTGAAGCCATTGCGGAGTGCACGAAGATGGCGACACTACATAAGGCTTTGGACGTCGAAGGCATGCCAGATGTCCGAGAAAATCCTTATACCAGGGCACCATCTGACGATACCGATGTCTTCCGTCTCCGGGACTCGCGGCCCTCTCGCGATGGTGGGGCTGCTGAGGCTGGGCAACTGCGTGATGGGCGCCTTGGGTGCCCTGCTCGCGGCGCTGATATGCGCGGGCCCGGAGCTGCTCCTCGACTATATCGTCGAGGTCGTCCTCTCGATGGCAATCGTCGTCCTGTTCACCGGCGCGGGCAACGCGCTCAACGACTACTTCGACCGCGAGGTGGACAAGGTCGCTCACCCTGAGAGGCCGATCCCGATGGGCAGGGTGTCCCCGAGGAGCGCGTTGGCGCTGTCCGCGGTCATGTTCTCCTTGACCGTCCTCACGAGCGTGTTCGTGAACCTGTGGTCCGTCTTGATGGTCGTGACATCCATCATATTCATGGTCGCGTACGAGACGCTCCTAAAGGCCGAGGGCCTGGCGGGGAACCTCGTGATCAGCTGGCTCACGGGCGCGCTGTTCCTGTTCGGCGGCGCGGCCGTCGACAGGATGGAGGTGGCGTGGCCCCTCGCCGCCCTCGCGTTCATGGCCACCCTAGGTAGGGAGATAGTCAAGGATGTCCAGGACGTCGACGGGGACCGCGGCTCGAGGACCACGCTCCCGATGAGGGTCGGGGCCAGGAACGCCGGGCTCGTAGCTTCCGCGGCCTTCGTGGGCGCCGTCGCGATGAGCCCCGTGCCGTACTTACTCGATCAGCTGTCCGTGTGGTATGTGCCCGCGGTCGCGGTCGCCGATGGAATGTTTATATACTGCCTGGCGGTTCATTTTTCCGACCCGGGGAAGGGTCAGAAGGTGGCGAAGCTAGCGATGCTCGTCGCCTTGATCGCGTTCCTTCTGGGAGGCATAACCTGAGCGTCAAGGACTTCATCGCCGATACACTGGCGCATCACAAGATGCACATGACCCTCATAGACCCGGAGAAGCAGTCTCCCGAAGGGTCGGCCGAGATCGCCCGAAAGGCGGGCAAGCTTGGCACCGACGCCGTGATGGTCGGAGGGTCGACCGGCGTGACCCAGGAGAACCTCGACGGCGCCGTGGACCAGATCAAGAAGGCCGTGAGGCTCCCGGTCATATACTTCCCGTCCGGCGCGAAAGCCATCGCGCGCCACTGCGACGCGGTCTATTTCATGAGCATGCTCAATTCCATGAACATCAAGAACGTCACCGGGGAGCATTCGCGGGGCGCGCCGGTGATACGCAAGCTCGGCCTGGAGACGCTGTCGATGGGATACGTCATCGTCGCGCCCGGCATGAAGGTCGGCGAGGTCGGCGAGGCCGACCTGATACAGAGGGATGACATCCCCCGCGCCGTCGGGTACGCCCTCACGGCGGAGATGTTCGGGATGGACCTGTTCTACCTTGAGGCGGGCTCGGGCGCGCCTGACCCGGTGCCGGCCGAGATGGTGAAGGCGGTCAGGGAGAGCGTTGAGATGCCCCTGGTCGTCGGAGGCGGCATAACCGAGGCGGAACACGCGTCGGCGCTCGTCAGGGCTGGCGCGGACATCGTCGTGACGGGCACGCTCGTGGAGAACGGGGCCTTCGAGTCTAAGCTGAAGAAGATCGTCACGGCGGTCCACAGGGCCTGAGGTGCCAGGCGCCTGGGCTGCGAAGGCTTTTTTAGATGCGGCGTGGATACTCCCGGCCGGTGAGGCCATGGGACTGTTCGATTACTTCAAGAAGACTGAGAAGGACGTAATGTGCCCTGAGTGCGAGAAGCATCAGAAGCACGTGAAGCTCGTCAAGGCCGACGGGAAGATGTTTGAGTGCCCCGAGTGTCACTACTCGCACCTTGCCCGCAGGTAGTGGTCACGGGTCCAGACAGGCCGGACCTGGACCAACGCTTCTTAGTGTCAGCGTCATGAATGGTCATCGGGTGAAGGTCCTGCCGAACCTGCCGCCTCCGGGTACTCTGGCGAAGGTCGCGACACCGTCTATGACGCCGTCGAATTCGATACGCTCAGGGGACCTGGGGTCGCCGCCGATCCGGAACTTGTTGTCCCCCAGCGGGACCAACGGGAGCGAAGGGTCGTTGGGCGGCGCGAAGACCAGTCCGTCCATCCTCTTGACGACCCTGAAATTGGAGAACCAGGGGTTGTGGGACCTGTAGTGCCCATCGAACCTGATGCCGTCCTCCATGGCCCGCGCCACGGGGGCCCACTCTTTCGCGTATGTGCGCTCGCCGTGGTGGATGCGCGCGACTCTGTCGTCTGTCCTCTCGAACTCGAGGAAGAACAGCTGGAATTCAGGCGCGTCTGAGACGAAGGCGTCGCCCGCGATGTGCTCGAGGACCGTCCTGCGTCCGTCCGAGGTCATGTGTAGCACGCCCTCGTGGTCCGAGACCTCGAGCGTGCCAGAAGTTCCTGCGTAGGTTCCGACGTAGTCGGCTGAGTTGGGCGCCTTCAGGACGCCCTCCCTCGTCGGCACCCGCGGCAGCCCACTGCCGTCTGACGGCGTCTTCATCGTGTCGATGGCGAATTTGGCGACCTCGTCGGGGGACCCGGGGCCGTTCACCATGACCATGGCGCCCACGCCCGAGTCCATGTCCAACAGCATGGCGGTCTGATACCCGACCATGCCGCCGGTGTGGCCGATGCGGGTGTGCCCTTCGACCTTCTCGATGTTGAGCCCGTAGCCGTATCCTCCCCGGTGGAGCCCGTCATCCGGTTCTATGTACGGCGTCGTCATCCGCTTGAAGCTCTCCGAGGACAGTATCTGTCCCCACGGCCCCTGGCCCCTGTTCAGGAGCACGCGGATGTACGCGAGCATGTCCTCGACGGGGGCGCATATAGAGCCGTCCGCGGTGTCGCCCTCGAACCAGGTCGCTTCCGAGAGGTCGGCTCCCCTGCGGAACGGCCTGTCGTCGTCCGTCGGCAGATGGGCGACGGCCAGCCGCTTCCTGATGCCGTTCGTGATGACCGGCTCGGTGGAGCGCATCCCGGCGCTCTCGAACACGCCTTCTCGCAGGGTCTCGCCGTAAGGCCTCCCGGTCACCGTCTCGAGGACCAGCCCGAGGGCCTTGTACCCTGAGTTCGAGTAATGGAAGAACGTCCCGGGCTCGCTGGTCGCCTCGGTGTCCCTGAGGTCCCAGACCTCGGTCCATGCCGTCGGCGTCGCGTCCGAGCCCAGTATGATGCCCGCTGTGTGCGTCATGAGATGGTGGGCGGCGACGTCTCGGTGCTTCGACTTGACCGAGAACCAGGGGAGGTACTCCTTGATGGGCCGGTGCAGGTCGATAATCCCTTGCTCCGCGAGCTGAAGGAGCGCGATGCACGTGAACGACTTGCTCACTGAACCTATCTGGAAGAGCGCGTCGATGTCCATCGGCCGCCCCGAAGACACCTCCGAGAACCCCTTGGCGGAACTGAAGACTGTCTTCTCCCTGTCTGTTACGCCGAGGACCATGCCGGGCGAGCCCCGCGCCCACATGGACAGGTCTGCGAACTCCGAGATGCGTCTGAACGCCTCGCTGCGATGTTCGTCCACTGATGCCCACCGCCCCACTGATTGTGTTCCCTGTAGTCAATATTTCTGATGGGCACGGGTGACGACTCCGCCAGGGAAGGTTAATGTGCGGAGCAATCTTTCCGTCCCTTGCGCGGAAGGTGCGGACGATGACTTTGGACGCGTCGGAGATATCCGGCTTCGAACGGCACTTGGACGAGAGCGAGGTCCTTAGCCTGGCTAGGGACATGATACGCATACCGAGCGTGTTCAGCACGGAGGCCCGCATCGGGGAGTTCATAGCGTCGAGGCTGGAGTCCTGGGGCTTCTCGCCGAAGTTCGTCGAGGTCCCCGGGTACGGGCCGGACGTCGTCGTCGACTACGGGAACCCAGACCTGCCCAAGATCGTCCTCGCGGGTCACATGGACACGGTCGAGGTGATGTCGGGCTGGGAGCACGACCCGTTCCGCGCGTCCGTGGAGGACGGCATGCTGTACGGCCTCGGCTCTCTAGACATGAAGTGCGGGTTGGCCGGGCTCATGGTCGCCCTGAAGGCCATCAGAAACATGGGACTAGAGGACAAGGTGCATTTGTCGTTCCAGGCGGTGTCGGGCGAGGAGAAGGACGGGGAGGGCACCAGGACGCTGATACGCGCGGGCGAGTTCGAGAACACCCGCGCGGTGATCGTGGGCGAGGGGTTCGGCGGGCTCAATGTCGTGACCGCAGGAAGGAGAGGCGGCTCGTACTACGAGATAGATGTCCGTGGGAGGTCCGCCCACGGGGCGACCCCGCACAAAGGCATCAACGCGGTCGTCGAGGCCTCGAAGGTCGTGCTCGCCCTGAGCGGGATGGAGATGTCCCGGGCGGAAGGCGTGCTGGCGGACAGCCTCGCGCCGCTGACGGAGTCCCAGACGGTGCTGCTCATGCACGGCGGAACGGGCAGCCTCACGGTGCCTGAGAAGTGCAGCATGAAGGTCGTGAGATGCACGGTTCCCGGAGGCAGGATAGACATCTCAGATGATTTCCGCTCCGTCATAGCGGGGCTAGGGCTGCAGGGTAGCGCTGATGTCACATTCAAGTCGGACCCGAAGAACCTGTACCTCCCGCACATGACATCTCCCGACAGCCCTATC
>JAUPMC010000021.1 GCA_030836605.1 Thermoplasmatota archaeon
CACAGAAGTGCACCTGGTGACTGGACTCCTCGTGATAAGCATGGTCGTCCTCGTGAGATGGATCACCTCGATGACTGCCTGGAAGCTCGGGAACCTCAACATCGAGGACGCCGAGACGGTGTTCGCCAGCATGCCCAGGGGGCTCGCCGCGGCGGTGCTCGCGACCTTGCCGGCGGTCATGCTCGCGGGGAACACCAGCGTCTGGTCCGAAGGGCTCGGAGCATTGTTCCTCAACACCACTTTGATCGTCATACTCGGCACGACCCTCATCGCGACTATCCTGAGCTTCGCGACCGAGAAGGGCATCGACAGGAGAACTCGAATCGCCCTCAGGAAGCGGTTGGACGGACCGTGACCGCGCTCAATGGAAGGATGATGGGGCCGACGCGGCGCCCGCGAGCAGCCTCTAGACGCTCGGCACCGGTCATCGCCTGGAGAATATCTCCTTGCCGGGGAAGACCGCGCGCCTCCCGAGCTCCTCCTCTATCCTGATGAGGCGGTTGTACTTGGCCGTGCGCTCGCCCCTGGATGGGGCGCCCGTCTTGATCTGGCCCGCGTTCGTGGCGACGCTGATGTCGCTGATCGTGGTGTCCTCCGTCTCGCCGGACCTGTGCGAGACGACGCAGGCGTAGCCGGACTTGCCCGCGAACTCCATCGTGTCGAGCGTCTCCGTCAGCGTTCCGATCTGGTTGACCTTCACGAGGATGGCGTTCCCGACGCCGTCCCGGACGCCCTCCTCCAGTATCTTCCTGTTCGTCACGAACACATCGTCCCCGACCAGCTGCACCTTGCGGCCCAGCCTGGTCGTGACCGCCCGCCATCCCGCCCAGTCCAACTCGGACATCGGGTCCTCTATCGAGGCGATCGGATACGACTTGACCAGGTCCGCGTAGAGGTCCACGATCTCCTCCGAGGACAGCTGCTCCATCGTGCCCTTCTTGAAGACATAGTTCGAGCCGTCGTAGAACTCGCTCGCCGCGACGTCCATCGCGAGGAACACATCCTTCCCGGGCCTCAGCCCCGCCGCCTCCGCCGCGGAGACTATCAGGTCGAGGGCCTGCTGGTTCGACCCGAGCCTGGGCGCGAACCCGCCCTCGTCCCCCACCGACGTGTTGAGCTTCTCGTCCTTCAGCAGGGACTTGAGCGAGTGGAAGACCTCCGCGCCCCGCCTCACGGACTCGGCGAAACTCTTGCCCATCGGGACGACCATGAACTCCTGGAAATCGAGGTTGTTGTCCGCGTGCGCGCCGCCGTTCAGTATGTTCATCATGGGCACGGGCAGTGTCCTGGCCTTCGGCCCGCCCAGGTGCCTATACAACGGGACGCCCTCATCCAGCGCGGCGGCATGCGCGACCGCGAGCGAGACGCCCAGGACCGCGTTCGCGCCCATCCGGGACTTGTTGTGCGTGCCGTCGATGTCGAGGAGGAGGCCGTCTATCTCCTTCTGCCCGGACGGGTCCGCCCCCTTCAGCTTCGGGGCGATCGTCCGGTTCACGTTCCGGACCGCCTTCTGGACGCCTCTGCCCATGAACCTGGACTTGTCCCCGTCCCTGAGCTCGACCGCCTCCTTGGTGCCCGTCGACGCGCCTGAGGGGACGGCCGCGCGGCCGACCACGCCGCTGGACAGGATGACATCCACTTCAACCGTAGGGTTGCCCCTGGAGTCGAGTATCTCCCTCGCCCTCACAGCCGTTATCTTCGACATCTTACCGGGATGATGAACGACGAATCACGATAAAAACAGATTGGATGAGCCCGAGGGTCTTGAAGAGAATCGCTGGGAAGGTTTAATTACGGCGCCTCCAGCTGACATCACCGACATGAGCGTGTTCGAGCTCTTGGACCCGAGGCTCGTCGAGTTCCTTCAGATGCAGAGGATAGTCGAGCCCACGGAGCCTCAGAGGAAGGCGATACCCTCGATCCTGTCGGGCAAGCACCTGCTCTTGGTCGCCCCGACAGGGATAGGCAAGACCGAGGCGGCGATGCTGCCGATACTCACGGTGCTCGCCAGGGAGACAGGGCCGGGGATCAAGTGCCTCTACGTGACGCCTCTGAGGGCGCTCAACAGGGACCTGCTCAAGCGGCTGAAGGAGATGGGGGCGTCCGTCGGCGTGAAGGTCGCCGTCCGGCACGGGGACACGACGCAGTCCGAGAGGACCGCGCAGTCGAAGTCGCCCCCCGATGTCATGATCACGACCCCGGAGACCCTACAGGTGCTCTTCACCGGCAGGAACCTCAGGAGGCACCTGGCCAATGTGCGACACGTCGTGGTCGACGAGATACATGAGCTCGCGGAGGACGAGCGCGGGGCGCAGCTCTCGGTCGGCCTGGAGAGGCTCGTGGGGGTGGCCGGGGAGTTCCAGAGGATAGGGCTCTCGGCCACGGTCGGGTCCGTGGATGAGGTCTCCGGGTTCCTATCGGGCACCGGGAGGGAGGTGACCAACCTCAAGGTCTCAGCGGCGAAGGAGATGGCCATATCCGTCGAGAGCCCCCAGGTCGAAGACGGAGACAAGGCCCTCGCGACCCGGCTCCAGACCGACGAGAAGCATCTCGCGGCCATGAGACGGTGCCGGGAGCTCGTCGACGGGCACAGCTCGACGCTGTTCTTCGTGAACACAAGGGACTACGCGGAGGCGCTCGGCGTGCGGTACCACCTGTGGGACGAGGCCTTCAGCGTCGGTGTCCACCACGGTTCCCTGTCCAAGGACATCAGGGTGCAGATGGAGGACGACTTCAAGGAGCAGCGGCTGAAGGCCCTGATATGCACCTCCTCGCTCGAGCTGGGCATAGATGTCGGCTCGGCAGACTTCACCATCCAGTTCAACTCGCCGAGGCAGGTCACGAGGATCATACAGCGCGTCGGCAGGGCGGGGCACAAACACTACGAGACCTCGACCGGGAGCATCATCACGACGACGCCGGCCGAGACCGCTGAGAGCCTGGTGATAGCCAGGAGGGCCATGCTCGAGGAGCTGGAAAGGTACCGGATCCGGGAGAACCCCTTGGGGGTGCTCGCGAACCAGCTGGTCGCCATGACCCTGGCGGAGCCGAAGGTGGACAAGGAATGGGCGTGGACCGTCATCAGGCGGGCGTACCCCTTCAGGAGCCTGCTCAGGGCGGATTTCGACGAGGTGCTCAGGCTGCTCGGCGAGCTGCACATACTGTGGAACGACGAGACTGGCTTCAGGAGGAAGACCAGCGGCATGAAGCACTTCTTCGACAACATCTCGATGATACCCGACGAGAGGACCTACAGGATAAGGGAGGTGTCCTCGAGGCGGGTGATAGGGACCCTGGACGAGAGCTTCGTCGCGTCCTACGCGGAGCCTTACGCGACCTTCGTGGCCCGGGGAAGGACCTGGCGCGTGATAGAGGTCGGGGAGGACGAGGTCATGGTCGAGCAGGTCCGGGAGATCGGGGCGACGCCCTCCTGGATAGGGGAGGAGATACCCGTCCCGTACGAGGTCGCGCAGGAGGTGGGAGCGATGCGCAGGCTGCTCCCGATGGACCTCTACCCGGCGGACGAGACGACTAAGAAGGAGGTCGTCGACTGGGTCGCGAGACAGAAGGACCAGCCCGTGCCCACGGACAAGCTCGTGACCGTCGAGCAGGGGGACGGGGTCATCGTCATCAACTGCTGTTTCGGGAGCAGGGTCAACGAGACCCTGGCCAAGCTGATCACGACGCTCCTCGCCGCGAGGTTCGGCGAGAGCATAGGGGTGCACACTGAGCCGTACTCGATAGTGCTCGAGGTGCCGAGGGGCCTCAGGGTCGATGATGTCCTGAGGACCCTGAAGGAGACGGACACGACGGGCCTGCACCAGCTCATGAGGCTGATCGTCCGGAGCTCGTCCGACCTGCGCTGGCAGTTCGTCCACGTCGCGAAGAAGTTCGGGGCGGTCCGGAAGGACGCGGACTACAAGATGCTCAACGTGTCGAAGCTGATCGATGTGTTCGAGCGCTCGCCCATATTCGACGAGGCGGTCTCGAAGACGCTCTGGGAGAACATGGACGTCGAGGGCACTGCGAACGTCCTGAGGAGGATCCAGGACGGCACGATCGAGCTGGTCCCGTGCAAGCTCTCACCCATGGGGAAGGAGGCCATAGGGGACCGGAGGGAGCTCGTCCAGCCCCAGAGGGCGGACAAGGCCGTCCTGCTGGCGCTCAAGGACAGGCTCGCGTCGGAGGACATCGTGCTCGTGTGCATGAACTGCAGGAGCCAGCGGAAGACGACCGTCGGCGCCCTGCCCGACAGGGTCAAGTGCGCGAAGTGCGGCGGGGTCCTGGTGGCCGCCGTCCAGCCATACGCGAAGAAGGACTTCGATGTCCTGCGCAAGGGGACCTCGGACGAGGAGGGCAAGCGGGCCCTCAAGAGGATATACAAGAACGCGAACCTCGTGATGGCCCACGGCAAGAAGGCGGCCATGGCGATGGTCGGCAGGGGCGTGGGCGCGGACACCGCCGCGAGGATACTGGCGCGGTATCACCTGGAGGAGGACGAGTTCCTCAGGGACATACTCGCGGCCGAGATAACCTACGCGAGGACCAAGAGGTTCTGGGACTAGCGCCTGGGCGGGCGGAACCCGAGGCCTATCACGTACACCTCTGAGCTCGCGGCCCTGGAGGCCCTCGGGTGGTTCGTGTGGAACTCGCCGAACCTGCGCCTCACGTCGTCAGTGAACGGTTTGCCCATGTCGCCCGAGAACATCTTCGCGACGAAGTTGCCGCCTGGCTTGAGCACCTCAACGGCGAATGCGAGCGCATGCTCGCACAGCTCCACGGAGCGCGCGTGGTCGTAGGAGTAGTTCCCGCTGATGTTGGGGGACATGTCGGACAGGACGACGTCGGCGCCCTCGGGGACCAGGTCCAGCAGCCGGTCCACGACGGAGGCGTCCCTTATGTCCCCCCTGATGAACGTGACGCCCTCGATCGGGGCGAACCTGTCGATGTCGACCGCGAACACCTTGGACTCTGAGCCGGCCATCTCAACGGCCACCTGGGACCAGCCGCCCGGGGAGGCGCCCAGGTCCACCACGACGTCGCCCTGCTCGATCAGGGCGTACCTGAAGTCGAGCTGCTTCAGCTTGTACGACGCCCTGCTCCGGTAGTGCTCCTTCTTGGCCTTCCGGTAGTAGAAATCCTTCCTGTGGGCGGCCCGCCAAGCCTTCGTCACGGGAAAGGGATACCCGCTGGTCGGATTTAGCGTTATCCGAGGACCACGGCAAAAGGTATAGGCACAATACGCAATCGCCCAGTCTGAGGCGGGTAAAGATGCCCAAGGGTATGACTTACGCGAAGGCGGGAGTGGACATAGACAAGAAGTCTCAGAGCATCTCGGCCCTCGTCGAGCATCTCAAGTTCAAGAGGAAGGGCTTCGGGAAGCCCTTGGACCTACCAGGGCACTTCACGGGGCTCATCGACCTCGGGGATGTCGCGCTCACGCTGGCCACCGACGGCGTCGGGACGAAGCTCCTCGTTGCGGACGAGATGAGGAAGTGGGACACCATCGGCATTGACTGCATCGCCATGAACGTGAACGATACCATATGCGTCGGGGCGGAGCCGATCGCGTTCGTGGACTACATCGCGATAGACGAGCCTGACGAGAAGAGGACGGCCGAGATCGGCAAGGGGCTGGAGGTCGGCGCGAGGCTCTCGAACATGACCATAGTCGGCGGGGAGATAGCCGTCCTGCCCGAGCTGGTCAAGGGCTTCGACCTCGCCGGCACATGCCTCGGCGTCGTCGACAAGGACAGGGTCGTGACGGGCCAGAGGGTCAGGCCAGGGGACGCCATCATAGCGCTGCCAAGCTCGGGCATACACTCGAACGGGCTGACGCTCGCCAGGAAGATCGTGGAGAAGTCGGGGGCCGGCTACCGTAAGAAGGTCAAGGGGCTGCCGAGGCCGATGGGCATGGAGCTCCTGGAACCGACGACCATCTACGTGAAGCAGGTGCTCGGCATACTGAACAGGCACGAGGTGCACGGGATGGCCAACATCACCGGGGGCGGGCTCAGGAACCTGCTCAGGCTCAAGAAGGGCGTCGGGTTCGAGATCGAGGACCCCGTGAGGCCGAACGCGGTGTTCTCCGTGCTCCAGGAGCTCGGGGGCGTCTCAGACAAGGAGATGTACCAGACGTTCAACATGGGGATGGGCTACAGCATGGTCGTGCCTGGCGGCGAGGCTGACGCGTGCGTGAGGACCGCGGGCAAAGGCGCGAAGGTCGTCGGCCGCGTCGTCAAGAAAGAAGGCGTGAGGCTGCCGGCGCTCGGCCTCGAGTACAAGGTCTACTGATTATTTCCCCAGGAGGGAGCCGATGACGGCCCCTAGGGCGGTGCACGTCTCCAGGGACATGCCCCTCGTTGTTATGTCGAGGTGTTTGCCAGTGAGCTCGAAGACTTCCTTCGGCAGGCCGTGAGGCCCGAGCCCGAAGAGTAGCAGGACGGACTTGCCTGAGCGCAGAGTGGCCCTGACATCCTCCGGGCTGACCGACTTGCCCTTCACAGGCTTCCTCGTCGTGATGACCGCCTCACCCAGCTGCGGCGGGAAACCCTTCTTCGGGAAGTCGAACGCCGAGAACCTGCCCTTCTCGGAGAGCCGGACCAGGTACCCCCCGTCCTCGCCGATCGTCGTGGTGGTCGAGACCCACTGCGCTATCTCCGCAGGGGTCGACAGGTCCTTCTCATAGGGGAAGCCGAAGGTCGCCAGGTTGCAGTCGAAGGCGAGCGCCAGCGGCCCGGCTCTCGCGAGCACGCGCCGGTGTGCCTCGCGGAACTTGACAGGGTCGTAAGAGTTGAACAGTCCAATCGTCACTCTTCCTGGCATGTGGGCACCGCTCACGACGCTATCGCATGACTGATATTAGAATCCGAGAGCCAGCCATCCTACGGCGTGGCCTTCCGGGGCCTCGCGCATATGGCATACTCGTCCCCGTCGAAGAACACGTCCTCGTCCGGGTTCTGGTCCTGGAGCTCCTTTATCTTGTCCAGCACCTCGCGGAGGCTGAGCTCGGAACCATCCTTCTTGATCTTGACGAGTATCTTCTTCTGCATGCCGGACACCCCCACCCTCGGCCAGGCGCGGGACAGACATTCCTATGGAAAATCTCGATATAAATAGGTTTACAGGGGATGGTTGGCTGACCGGCCACGCATGTGCGAGCACTCGGGTGCGCGCGCACACTGCTGCGCGCGCGTCAGCCCTTCCTGCCGAACACGGGCTCGCTCTCCCTCTCGGACGCCTCGCGGGCGCTCGCCCGGGCCGTCTCTCCGAGCTTGCCCAACTGTCGGACCTTCTTCTCGAACGTGTCGACGAACTTGGGGAGCACCTTGTAGATCGGGAGCAGCATCGGCATGAACGTGACGCGCTCCCTGCCTATCCCGAGCCGGTCCAGCTCCGGCCAGAGCGCCTTGAGCCGCTCCTCCACGACATGGGCGAGCTCGCCTCCCTCCTCGTCCGAGAGCATGACGCCGTCCGCCCCGGCCGCGAACGCCTTTAGTATCTCCTTCCTCGCGAACCTCGCCGCGGACGGGAGCCTGAGTATCCTGATGGCCGCTGGGTACTCCAGCCTCGCGGTGCCAGCGGTGTCCGCGGCCACGTACGCGAGCACGTCCCCGAACACGCCGAGGACGCGCACATCGTCCGAGGGGGCCGCGAGCAAACCCTCGACCGCCGCGGCGACCTGCCGGTCTGTGTAGTGGGCGAGGTCGAACACCCTGACGGGGCACTCGGACACGCATGCGCCGCAGCCTATGCACGCGATCTGGTCGACCTGGGGGAGGTCGCCGACGGCCACCGCGTTCACGGGGCACACGGCCTCGCAGGCCATGCACTTGGTGCACCTCGAGGCGTCCACGATCTGCGCCTTCACGGGGTCCAGGAGCATCCTGCCCGTCCCGAGGAACTCGATCACGTGGGCGGCCGTGCTGCGTCCATCCACGACGCTGTCCCTGACATCCTTGGGCCCGAGGACCGCGCCCGCGGCGAACACGCCGCTCCTGTGCGAGGACACCGGGTCCAGTTTCGGATGCTTCTCGGACACGAACCCGTCCTCGCCGAGGGGCACCTTGAGCACCTTCGCGAGCGCGTCCGTGCCGGTGGACGGGACCATGGCCGTGCAGAGCACGACCGTGTCGAACTCGTTCTCTATGACCTCGCCGAGCGTGACGTCCTCGGCCCTGACCATGATGCCAGTCTTGCCCTTCTGGATGTCGGAGACCTTTCCGTGGATGTACTTGACCCCGAACTCCTCCATGGAGCGGACGTAGAACTCCTCGAAGCCCCTCCCGGCCGACCTGATGTCGATGTAGTAGACGTAGACCTGCATGTACGGGAAGGTCTTCCGGAGTATGACGGCCTGCTTGATGGCGTAGTTGCAGCAGATCTTGCTGCAGTAGGGCATCCCGGTCTTCCTCGTCCGCGAGCCGGCGCACAGGACGAACGCGACCTTCTTGACCCTGTTCCCGTCGGCCTTCCGCTTCAGGACCATGCCTGCCCCGCACTCGTTTATCATCAGCCGCTCCATCTGCGTCGCCGTGATGACGTCGGGCATGGAAGTGTCGTACTCGTGCAGGCGGTGCACATCGAACAGGTCGAACCCGGTCGCGACGATGATGGCGCCGACCAGGAGCTCCTCGAACCGCTCAGGCGCGTCCATGTCGATCGCCTTGGCCGCGCATACCTTGGCGCAGGCCCCGCACTCCTTGCAGTTCTCGAAGTCGACCACGTACGACGCGGGGACCGCCTGCGGGAACGGCTTGTGGATGGCCTTACGCTCGTAGAGGCCCTCCTCGAACTCGTTCGGGACCTTCACAGGACAGACCTTCTCGCACTTCGCGCACCCGATGCACTTCTTGGGGTCGACGCCCCGGGGGGCGACCTTGACCTTGACCCTGTAGTTCCCTGGGGTCCCCTCTACGGAGACCACCTCGGCCCGCGTGTACAGGACCACGTTCGGGTTCGCCGCCACCTCCACCATCCGGGGGCTGAGGATGCACGGGGCGCAGTCGAGCGTCGGGAACGTCTTGCTCAGCTGGGCCATCCTGCCACCGACGGAAGCGTTCCTCTCGACCAGGTGGACCTTGTACCCTGAGTTGGCGAGCTGCAGCGAGGCGGATATGCCCGCGATCCCGCCGCCGATTACGAGCGCGTCCCTCGACATGGGGATCTCGACGGGCACGAGCTCCTCGAGGAGACCGGCCCTCCTGACGCCTCCGCTCACGAGGTCCTTGGCCTTCCTCGTCGCCTCGGCCTTGTCCTTGTGCACCCAGGAGCACTGCTCCCTCAGGTTGACCATCTCGAGGACGTACGGGTTCAGGCCGGCGTCCTGGAGCGTCTTCCTGAACGTCTTCTCGTGCATCTTCGGGGAGCACGAGGCGACCACGACCTTCGTCAGGCCGAGCGCCTTTATGTCCTCGGCGATCTGGTTCTGGCCCGGCTCGGAACACGTGTACACATTGTCCCTGCTGACCACCACTCCGTCGAGTGAGTTAGCGTAATCGGCCACGGCCTTGCAGTCCACGGTGCCGCCGATGTTCGTCCCGCAATGGCACACGTAGACGCCGATCCTCTCCGGCTTAGCCTTCTTCTCCTCCTCGGGCATCTTGACCCTCGGGAATCGGCTCCGAGGTTATTGGTGCTTTGGGTCGAAGGAGCGAGAATGGACCCCTCGCTAGCAGACGGGCCCCTGCTGACGAGGAGGGCGGGGCCACACGCGCGCGGGAGAGCGACGCTCTACTGGCGTCGATTCCCTATAACGCAACTATATATATGTCGGCCAGGTTATTTAGACACTGTCAGAGGGCGCGCACGGCACCGCGCGGACGCCGTCCCCGATGCGGGCGCGTACGACCGAGACGACTTCCCCCGAACGATTCATGGCCTTATGACCGGACGTTAGGAGAGGCAGGATGCCGAAGAAGGAGCAGAAGGAGAGTGTGAAGTGCCCCGGGTGCGGGCACGAGTCACCACCCGAATCCAAGGTGTGCCCCAACTGCTCGGAGCAGTTGCCAAGCGAGCCTGAGGCATCGCCGGGCTCCGGCGTCCAGGAGCTCATGGCCGTCCCTGGCATCGGGGACGCGAAGGCCCATGTGTTGTACAAGGCGGGCTACAAGACGGTCAAGGACCTCCAGGAGGCCGACCCGGAGGAACTCGCGGGAGTGAAAGGGATAGGCGACAAGCTCGCCGCGAAGATCATCGAGGGGGCGCAGTCCGTCCCCAAGCCCACGAACGAGGGCCTGGCCGGCTGGCTCTCCGGGCGGGACGATGGGCTCTCCGATTGGCTCTCAGGACGCGAGGAGACGGCGAAACAGGAGACCCCCACGCAGGAGGAGACGGCCTACGACGAGACCCTGGCGAAGTGGCTCTCGGGCTCTGAGGAGGGCCTGGACTCGTGGCTCCAGGAGCCCATCGCCACAAAACAGGAGGCTAGGACCGGCCCCCCGCCAGAGGTGCTCATCGAGCACGAGGCCGAGCTGGCCAAGCTGCGCGAGTCGCTCAGGGACCTGCTCGAGAAGTACGAAGGGGAGGCGTTCGACCCCGGGGCGGTCGTCGAGGAACTCGCGAAGGCGAGGGCGGAGGTCGAGGCCGAGGCCGGGCGCAGGAAGCGGCTCGAGGAGGAGCTGGAGAACGTCAAGCGGGGCAGCATAGCTGTAATCAAGTTCATCAAGAAGCAACAGGGAGGGACGGCGGACGCGGAGAGCCTGGCCGACCAGCTCGCGACCGAGATGTCCATCCGGGAGAACCTCGAGCTCAAGGTCATGGAGCTCGAGACGCTCGTCGCCGGCCTGAGGGAGAAGGCGGAGAGGAGTACGGCCGCGATGCCGCCGGAGGCCCAGGTCCTCAGGAGGCAGGAGCTCGAGCTCACCGAGAAGAAGGCGAAGGTCGACGCGCTCGAGCACCAGCTGAGGGCGAAGGAGGAGGCACTCAAGGAGGGGCTCATCAGCTACGGGCAGCTGCCGCCCGTCTTGGGCGGCTCGTCCGTGGAGCAGGTGGAGGCCGCAGCGGACAAGGAGAAGGCGATGATGGACGAGATCCACGCGCTCCAGGCGAAGCTGTCGCAGTCCGAGATGGACATGAAGCACATGGAAGAGAAACTCGACATCGCCGAGGGCGGCAGGAAGGACGTGGACCCGGAGCTCACCAAGAAGCTCAACCTGGCGCAGGGCCTCGAGAAGTCCGTCGGGATACGCGACCAGGAGATCCAGCGGCTGAAGGAGGAGGTCCGCATCAGAGAGGACGAGATGACCAAGCTGAAGGAGCCGCTCGCGTACAAGGAGCAGGAGATGAACCGGCGCGAGGACGACCTGATGTACAGGGAGAGGCTGCTCCAGGAGGAGCTGAAGAGGGTCGCCCAGCAGAAGCTCGACATCGGCTCCGGCGACGAGATCACGCTCAAGAAGAGGCTCGAGGAGCTCCAGGGCCAGATCACCCAGAAGGAAGAGGAGGTCAGGAACAAGGAGAAGTACCTCTCGATGAAGGAGGAGGACCTCAGGGCGAGGGAGCAGGGCCTCATCGGCGAGGAGATAGAGAAGAGGGAACAGGACCGCATCCTGGAGCTCAAGCAGGAGAAGGTCAAGACCGGCACATCGAGGCTGGACGACCTGCTGCTCGGGGGCATACCGTTCGGCTCGAACGTGCTCATATACGGCCCTCCGTTCACTGGGAAGGAGGTCCTGATGAACTCGTTCATCGCGGACGGCCTGAAGAAGGGTGTGCCCGCGATCTGGGTCATCACGGAGAAGTCTGCCAAGGAGATCCGCGACGAGATGATGTTCGTCATATCAGGGTACGAGGAGTACGAGAAGCGCGGATTGGTCAGGTACATAGACACTTACTCGAGGAGCATGGGGGACGAGTCCAAGGACGAGTACACGGAGTACGTCGAGGCCCCGACCGATTACGAGTCCATACAGAAGGCCATCGAGGCGACCGCGAAGGAGTTCCTGTCCAAACACGAGTACTACAGGCTCGCGTTCAGGTCGATATCGACTCTCATAGCGTACCTGGACCCGAACACGGCGTTCAGGTTCCTGAGCCCCGTCGTCGGGCGGCGCAAGAGGGACAAGGCAGTCTCGATGTTCACGATCGAGAAGGGCGTCCACGGCGAGCAGGAGATCCAGATGCTGGGCTCGCTCATGGACGGCATGATAGAGTTCAAGCTCGAGAATTTGAACACGTTCATGTCGGTCAAGGGCATCTGCGAGGTCCAGTCCCGCGCGTTCATCAGATACTCCGCGACGAAGTCCGGCCTCAACATCGGCTCGTTCTCTCTGGACCACATCAGGTGATGGGGTTCAAGCGACTTCCATGGAGGACTTGTGGTCCTTCGCCTTGGGCATCTTCGTGTCCTTCTTCATGGCGACTTGCGGCGGAGGCAGAGGCGGCGGGAGCCCCAGGTCCCTCGCGACGACCACTGACGCGGGCATGCAGTTCGCGAAGATCGCGCCGAGAATCGGGTTGAAAACCTCTGGCGGGAGCTCCTTCTTGTTGGCCCACTGGGAGGCGATCGCCCTCGCGTCCCCGTCCCAGACGATCCTCCCCTCGATCTTGATCAGGCCCACGCCGACATAGCTGACCGTGAACGTGAAGTCGAGGAGGGCGGCGGTCTCTGACTGCGCGGATATGCTCGTCACGGATGTGTTGTGGTCCACCCTCAGCTGCGGCGGGCGCTCCCCGAGCTTGCTGAACCTCTTGGCATCCATCGACACGAGCTCGAACGATTTGATAGGCATGCGTCACATCCCCCTGTAGGCCTCGATGCGCTTGCGCCGGCATGAAGCTATTCCATTGGCGCAGGCGCTAGTGAGTCCGAGTGCCGTGGGCCGGACTTGAACCAGCGACTTCAAGATCTTCAGTCTTGCACTCTCCCAAACTGAGTTACCACGGCATTCAGGCGGGATTTGGCAGTTAGGCGTATCTCCGTATTAAACCTTCCCCGGTGGGCGGCCGCGGTCCGGCGCACGACTTCCCCCGAGGGTCGTCCGGACGGCCGGAGAACGTCTCCCTGGCCTGTTTCCCGGAGGCGTATTCCAGACGATAGCAAAAACGACATCTTTAAATATATACCATACGCTGATTAGGTTGCTTCAGTAACCCCCTCGGTGGTAGGATGGATTTGTCACACCTGCGACTCTGTTATTGTAGAAACTCTGCGATCGAATGCACGAAGAAGTCACCGAGGTGGGACGACGAGGGCGTTTCCGCGACCATAGGCACGATCATGTCCCTCCTAGTCTTCCTCACAATGATGGGCATGTTCACAAACCAGTTCGTCCCCGTTTGGATGAGCGACAACGAGAGCACCCACATGGCGGACGCGATGACGCAGATTATCGGGCTCAAGGCCGACATCGACGGCATGGTGGTGGACTACTCCGACAGCCAGCTGGCTCCCGCCCCGATAGTGGCGCCGATCACTCTGCACGCGCCAGGCATACCCATATTCGCCGAGGCTACCTCCGGCATCTTGCAGTTCAACCATGAGACGATGTACGCGAAGCCGTGCTTGAACGTGTCCTACGACGAGGGAGGCACCGACGGGTACGTCCTCGGGCCGACCACTGGCGGGCACTCTGGAGGGTATCTGTCCCTCTATTCCCCCAACAGGTACTACGTCGAGCAGCGCCTCATCTACGAGAACGGCGCGGTCATACTGAACCAGACGGACGGGGAGTTCGTCGTCACCGGCCCGCAGTTCGCCGTCAGCGACGTGTCCGGCAGCCGGGTCGTGAAGATTACCCAGGTGTCCATGCTGGGCATGAACAAGACCATAGGCGGCACGGGGACCAAACTCGTGAACGCCGAGATGTTGTACGCTGGCACCACGGAGCTGAGGAACGACGGTGGCAACGACGTCACGATATCCATAGTGTCCATATACGGCTCCGCGTGGGAGAACTACTTCAAGAACGCGTTGAACGGGTCCCTGGCGGACCTCGACTACACCTCGGACTACTCGGTGTCCAAGGAGGCGTACCCGTTCGTGTACCTTGGCAGGAGCATTCACTACTATGTGGTGACCGTCGTCATCCACGATGTCAATATCCTAGAACACTCCCGTGCGACGTTGCAGGTCTCGTTGGGAGATGTGGCTGCTTAGGAGGTGATGGTTCTGGCCGAAGCGAAAACGAAGCAAAGCGCGCCTGACGATGAACAGAGGAAGGCCAAGGGATCGAGGGTCTGGCACGGCTATGTCAGCGCGCTCAGCAAGCTCAAGTCCGAACCCATCAAGGTGAAGCAGGCGAAGGGGGCGGAGGCCAGGCGCCACCAGTGGAAGCACGGCCGCGGCTCGCCCTACACCGAGGTCCCGCCGATAACGGACACCAGCATCCAGGAGATGGCCTTCTACGGGGTCGTCGAGCCTTACAGCTACATCAGGGTCACTTACGACAACTCGGCAAGCGACTACCTCATGACCGTCATCGAGCCCAAGCTGACTGAGTTCGAGCAGGAGCTCCTGACCAAGATCAAGGCGACCTTCGAGATGACCCTCGACTACGAGTGGGAGAAGCTCGATGTCATGGACAAGGGGACCTACCTCGAGAAGAGCGTCGACAGCTACCTCAGGTCCAGGGGCCAGCGGCTGGAGCCGATCTCCGAGGACAAGATAAAGTACTACATCACGAGGGATTTCGTCGGGTACGGGCCCATAGACACTCTGATGCGCGACACGCATGTGGAAGACGTCTCGTGCGACGGCGTCGGCATACCGCTCTTCCTGTTCCACAGCAAGTTCGAGTCGATCAAGACTAGCATCGTCTTCAGCGATGAGGACGACCTCAACTCGTTCGTCATCTCCCTCGGCCAGAGGTGCGGCAAGCAGCTCTCGGTGTCCAACCCCATCCTCGACGGCACGACCCCCGAAGGGCACAGGGTACAGGCGACATACGCCAGGGAGATCACGACCAGGGGCGCGTCGTTCACCATCAGGCGGTTCAAGGAGAAGCCGTTCACGCCCGTCGAGCTGATCAAGTACGGCACCGCCTCGCCCGAGATCGTCGCGTACCTGTGGCTCAGCGTCGAGCACGGGGAGTCCGCGATCATCGCGGGAGGCACGGCGAGCGGGAAGACCGCCACGCTCAACGCGATCGCGTTGTTCATACCGCCTGGCGCGAAGGTCGTAACGATGGAGGACACCAGGGAGATCAACCTCCCGCACGAGAACTGGATCCCCGGCGCGACCAGGTCCGGCTCTGGCGAGCGCGGCCCTGACGGCAAGGCGGCCGGTGAGATAGACATGTACGACCTCGTGAGGGCCGCCTTGAGACAGAGGCCCAACTACATCATCGTCGGAGAGGTCAGAGGAAAGGAGACCTACACGATGTTCCAGGCGATGGCCACGGGCCACACGACATACTCGACCATGCACGCTGACTCCGTCAAGGGCATGGTCAACAGGCTCGAGAACCCGCCCATCAACTGCCCCAGGATCCTGCTCACGGCCCTTAGGAACGTCATCATCCAGACCCACGCCAGGGTCGGCATGGACATGGTCCGGAGGATCAAGCAGCTGATCGAGATCGTCGGTTTCGAGCCCGAGACGAACGAGCTCATCAGCAACACCGTGTACGAATGGGACCAGGCCACTGACAAGTTCATCTTCAAGGGCCACAGCTTCCTGTTCGACAAGATCATGGAGATGAAGAACCTCACGCACGAGGAACTCCTCCAGGAGTTCGAGAGGCGTGTGGACATCGTCAAGTACATGGTCGCGAAGGACTTGTCCGACCACCAGGACATCTGGGACCTGATCAGGGCATACTACAAGGACCCGAAGGGCACCGCTGAGATGGCCAGGAAGGAAATGGTCGTGACCATGCCTGCCGTCACGCCGAAACTGCCTGTCGCAGGGGGTGTCGCTTCTGCCTGAAGTGTCTGATGTCTTCAAGAGGGTCGAGGTCAAGAAGAGCGACTACACCAAGACGATGGGCGCCCACAGGGAGGACATCGGCCCGCACGTCGTGAGGATGCGGAAGGGCGCCATCCCCGACTATGTCAAGCTCACGCCGTTCCAGGACATGTCCTGGCGCATCATGGGCAAGTACGCCACCGAGAAGGCCTCCGGCAACCAGGTCCTAGAAGAGAACCTGATGAAGGCCCACATGAAGATCCGGGTCGAGGAATACTACGCATATGTCGTCATGGCGACCGTCATCATGACCATCGTCGGCATAGCCATCGCCGTGGGCGTGGGCGTGGTCCTGTTCGGGCTGCTCGGGGTCAGCATCCTCCTCAGGGTGCTCATATCGGTCGTCGCAATCGTCCTGCTGCCGTTGATGACCTTTTTCGTGCTGTCGGGCTCGCCAGGGTCCAAGGCCAAGGGCAGGGGCAAGGACATCGACAAGAGGATAGCCGCCGCGATGAGCTTCATATCCGCGATGGCCTCGGCCGATGTCAACATCGATGTCATATTCAAGGAGCTCTCGAGGCAGAAGGTCTACGGGGAGATAGCCGCCGAGGCCGCGTGGATCACGAGGGACACGGAGCTGCTCGGCTCCGACATACTCACGGCCATCAAGAAGGCCGCGAAGAGGTCCCCGTCGTCCAAGTTCCAGGAGTTCCTGCAGGGCGTCATCACCACCTCGACCTCTGGAGGGCAGCTCAAGCCGTACTTCCTCCTCAAGGCCGATGAGTTCCAGAAGGACAACAAGCTCGCCATGAAGTCGCAGATGGAGACCTTGGGGATGCTCGCCGAGTCGTTCGTGACGGTCGTCGTGGCGTTCCCCCTGTTCCTGGTGGTCATCATGGCGATCATGGCCATCGTCGGTGGCGGGAACGCCGACATGACCGTCATTCTGCTCTACATGGTGGTCGGGCTCATGATCCCGATCTCGCAGTTCGGATTCATATTCGTCATATGGAACATGTCCAAGGAGAGTGCTATGTGATGGCGGCCCAGACGAAGAGGCTCTCCCAGACTGAGCAGGACAGGATAATCAAGAGGATCCTCGCGACGGAGAAGGTGGACCACACCAGGAAGATAGTGGTCGGCTCCCTGCTGGGGGCGGCCCTGTGCGGCCTCATCGCGTTCATAGACATGATAGGCAGCCTGTCGGTCCCCTTCGACCCCATAGACTGGGTCATATTCGCGCTCCTGGTGGTCCTCACCCCGTACGGGTTCTACGTCTCGACGAAGGAGAAGAACATCCGGGAGATCGAGACGCGGTTGCCCGACTTCCTCAGGGACGTCGCCGAGGCTGGCCGGTTCGGCATGACCTTGGCGGACTCGATCGTCGTCGCCTCGACGGGGAGGTACGGAAGGCTCACCCCTGAGATCAAGAAGATGTCGGCCCAGATAGAGTGGGGTGTGCCCGCTTCCGAGGCCATAAGGCTGTTCTCGGAGCGCGTGAAGACGCCGCTGGTGGTCAGGATGGCCTCGATCATCCGTAAGGCCAACGACGCCGGCGGCAACGTCGCGGACGTGCTCACCATGGTCTCGCACGACGCCAAGGAGGCGATACTGACGCAGGAGGAGAGGAACGTGACCATGTCCACCTACGTCATGGTCGTGTACATCTCCTTCTTCGTGTTCATCGCGACCATCCTCATCCTCAACATGCAGTTCCTGCCGAAGATGGAGGAGGCGGGCGCGACGGTCAACCAGGCGGCCCAGGACATGGGCGTCACGGAGATCCCGGGCATCAACATCAAGGTAGACGTGATCGCGCAGGTGGAGTTCGTGTTCCTGCTCGCGGTCGTTGTCCACGCCGTGGGCGACGGGTTGCTCGCGGGCGTGATCCAGAAGGGCAGCATACCCATAGGGATGAGGCACAGCGCCATCATGCTGCTGTGCGGGTTCCTGATGCTTAGAGTGCTGTTTGTGTGATCCAAATGACCGAGACCGAGCAGGCCAAGACAGAGGCTCAGGCTGAGCAGGAGAAGGCGAAGAGCGGAGGCGTGCGCGCGGCTTACTACGGCATGCTCATGAAGCTCAGGCCGAAGCCCACGAGGGTCACCGTGTCGAAGAGCGAGGCCAGCGTGGACTTCAGCAAGATCACGGAGGTCCCGAAGATCACGGAGGACAGCGTCGACGAGGTCGAGATGGCGCCCGTGAAGCAGAACTACTCCTACGTCCGGATAAGGTACGACAACCGGGCGAACGAGTACACCTACGAGGTCATCGAGCCCAAGCTGTCGAACGACGAGTCCGACGTCCTCGAGCTCATGAAGGAGACCCTGGTCGGCTCAGTCGAGAGGATGACAGAGGCGGAGGACTCCGATAAGGAGAAATACCTCCGGAGGATCGTCGACGAAATGATGTCCAAGCTCGGCATCACGCTCCACCCGATCTCCAAGGAGAAGGTCGTGTACTACGTCCTCAGGGACTTCCTGGGGTACGGGGTCATATCCGTCATGATGATAGACCCGAACGTCGAGGACTGCTCGTGCGATGGCGTCGACGTCCCGCTCTACATATATCACAGGAAGTACGGGTCCATCAGGTCCAACCTCAGGTTCGTAAAGGAGAGCGAGCTGGACGGGTTCGTCGTCTGGCTGGCGCAGAAGTGCGGCAAGCACATATCCGTCGCGAGCCCGCTGCTCGACGCCACCATCCCGGACGGGTCGAGGCTGCAGGCGACCCTGGGGAAGCACGTGACCAAGAAGGGCTCGTCCTTCACCATCAGGCGGTTCAAGGAGAACCCCTTCACGCCGCTGGACCTGCTCAAGTTCAAGACCATGAGCACCGAGATGATGGCCTACCTCTGGATAAGCATAGAGTACGGCCAGTCGATGTTGGTCTGCGGCGGCACGGCGAGCGGCAAGACGACCACGCTCAACGCGGTCCTGCTGTTCATCCCGCCCCAGATGAAGATCGTCTCGATAGAGGACACGAGGGAGCTCAACCTCCCCCACGAGAACTGGATCCCTGGCCTGACGAGGGAGGGTTTCGGGGGCAAGAGCGCCATCACCGGCAGGGCGGCCGGCGAGATAGACATGTTCGACCTCCTGACGGCGGCGATGAGGCAGAGGCCCCAGTACCTGATGGTGGGTGAGGTCAGAGGCAAGGAGGCGTACGTCGTCTTCCAGGCCATGGCCACGGGCAAGACATGCTACTCGACGTTCCACGCGGAGGACGTGCAGGCGATGGTCCACAGGATGGAGAACGACCCGATCAACCTGCCCAGGGCGCTCATAACGGCCCTCAACCTCGTGATGCTGCAGGCGCAGGTCAAGGTCGGCACGAAGATGACCAGGAGGGTCAAGTCGCTCACCGAGATCGTGGGCATCGACCCCGAGACGAACGAGCTCATCACCAACTCCGTATACACATGGAACCCGGCCGATGACACCTTCAACTACAGCGGCCACAGCTACGTCTACGAGAAGGTGCGCATGGCCAGGAACTGGTCCCCGAGGGAGATGGAGAGGGAGATCAAGAGGCGCGTGGACATCCTCGAGTACATGAAGAAGGTGGGAATAGACAACCACAAGCGCGTCGCCTCGATCATCTCGGCCTACTACAAGGACCCCGAGAAGGTCATGAAAGAGGTCAGGACCAAGCTCGCGGAGACCATCCCGCAGTAGCGCCCTGGCCCGCCCGGGAAGACTGAGAGTGCACATCCTTCAGCTGACGAGCTCACGCTCGGTGGGAAACGACGGTTCTCGAAAGGGATGTTGAAGAGGTTTTAGGGTTTGAGAGGGGGTGGTCGCCTACTGCCCCTCAGAGCCTTCGTTCCCTTCGCCGCCCGACTCGCCCTGGTTGATCGGGGTCCTGATGACCTTCTTGGGCACGACCTTCCGGTCGATCGGTCTCCTTATGACCATCTTCGGGGCGGCCTGCTGGGGCGGCTGCTCGGCCGGCTGTGCCGCGGACTGGGCGGGCTGTTGCCTGGTCACTGGCTGCTGACCTGCGGCCGGTGGGCGTGGCGGCGAGCCCTCTTCCTGGGACGCCTCCTCGGCGGGTCCGAACACGGTCCCGCACTTGTTGCACACCGTGGCCTCCTTCGGGTTCAGCGTGCCGCAGACTGGGCAGGCGGTCGGGCCCTCCTTGCGCTTCTCCTCCTGCTTCGCTAGCCAGTCGTCGAAGCTGATGTATGTCGGCTGGGCCATCCACCACTCCTCGAACTTCTTGTCGCTGAACTTCTTCCCGAGGTCGCTCTTCGCCAGCTCCCTGTACTTGGAGACCATCTCGTCGTATTCCTTCCTCATCTTGTCGAGGTAGTCTCCCTCGTCGACCTCCTCGCCGACGAACTTCACGCCGCAGTTCGGGCACTCAGCTGACTCCGCGGGCACCCAAGCGCCGCACTCCGAGCACTTCATCGTCCCGACCTCGAACTCGACGCCACACTTCGGGCACCTCTTGTTCGACGCGGGGATGAACTCGCCACACTCACCGCACTCGACCAGCTTGCCGAGGCCGTAGATGTAGGTGTACGCGGTGAAGCCTATCACGACTGCCGCGATCACGACTATCACGATTATCCAGACCAGAAGCGGGATGCCGCCGCCGGATACAACGCCCTGTATGTCCACGGTCACCTCAGCCGTCTCGGTGAGGTCCTCGACAGTGCACAGGACGGTGTACGTGCCATCCGGGATTTCCTCTGGGAGCGTCAGGTAGAGCGACACCATGCCCTGCTCGTTCGTGGTCGCGGGCACAGAGTACAGCACGGGCTCGTCGTTCTCGTCGATCAGCTGAATCGAAAGGCCGCTCAACCCCACGACGGTGGTGTTGGTGCCGGCGTATACGACGGTGACGATCAGAGTCAGTGTGTCCTCAGCCTGATATGAGTCGGCCCCCAGTTGCGGAGCCAAGTCTATCTCGAGCTGGTCGACGACAAGGGTAGCCTCCGCCATGTTGTTCGACTCGTTCTTCTCGGTGTAGGCACCCGCGGCGTCAGCGAACACATATATGTCGTAGCTAGCGCCGGTCGTGATGTTCACATGGAAGTCGATGCTGATCGGCTTCGATGTCCCAGCCGGGAAGGCGTCGTTCACAGTGGCGATCGGGTCCAGCCAGAGAGACGACCCGAACTCTATTGAAGCGTTGTCGACATCGGTGCCGCCCAGGTTGAAGACGTTCGCGATGATCCTCACGGTATCCCCGAAGAGGCAGCTGTCACTGCCCTCAACCACGTAGTCGATGATGATGTCCTCGACCGCGATCTTCAGGTCCTCCCTTATGTCTAGGACGAGCAGGCTCGCAGACGCGGCATTGTCATCCTCGTCGGTCTCCACGATCAGGTTCCCAGGGTCTGCCTCGATGTCGAAGTACATCTCGACATCGTCAGTCACGATCGGAAGGGTGTAGCTGAACTGGACGATGACCATGTAGTTCTGTCTCATCGTGTCGGCGACGTAGATGTCATCGGTGTACGTCTCGTCGTCATATGTGGCCGTCATCGTGACGGTCACGCCTGACACAGTCGCCTCACCGATGTTCCGCAACTCCGCCCTCACCGTGATGGCCATCCCGCCGGGGATGCTCGTCTGCGGCAATCCAGTTCCGGCCAGATAGAACTCAACAGATGTCAGTTCCAGATTGGCTGGGCCTAGCACGGTGACCGTCATGTTCGCATCATTGTTGTTGAAGGACCGTTCATCGAAATCCGGGGCGCTGTTGACTCTCACCCAGATTGTCTGCTGACCCGTGATCATCGGGGTCCACGTGACATATGCGGTACCCCAGCTTCCGGGAGATATTGATGGGATAGTCGCCGTGCCGATTAGTTCGGCCGTCGCCTCTGTGGTCCCATTGTAGAACTCCACCAGTGTGTCCTCCGCGATCTTCACCCCGAGGTTCCAGACACGGGCCGCGATGCTGCAAGAGGTGTTGTACACCACTTCAGTCGGGTCTGTCCAGAGTTCCTCAGGAGTTATCGAGAGGTCTGGCAGCAACACCGTTGGCATCGTCAGGATAGCGTATGTCGCATTGTCCGTCAGAGGCTCGGTGTACGGTTGCACGCTGACATTGACGTCCGCATCGGACACATGTTCGACACCGTCGCTCCAGTAGGACGAGTTGACCCTGTACTGGCCCACATACGTGGATCCCGTGGATGTGAGTATCGTCCCTAGCGAGTTGAGCCTAGCGACACCGAGCGAGTCTGTCACCTCGCTCGCCCAGAAGGTCTCGTTCACGTAGAACCTGGCTGAGACAACCGCGCCCTCAAGAGGCATGTTCCCGCCGTCAAAGACGGTTATGTATATCCACCGGTAGATTAGAGCTACCGCGCTGTCCTCAACGGCCACAGATGGCGTGCTTATGTCCGTTATCTCACAGACGGTGCTCCCCGAGAGTACAAGTGACTGGGCCAGGACGGAGTCCTGTATCACGATGCGGGCATCCGAGTCCCATGATGTCGTTATAGTCCCGGTGACATAGGACCCGTCAAGGATGACCTCGGCACTCTCCTGGACCTCGATGTTGATGCCAGTCAATGTCGAATCCCTGACCTCGAGCGTGCCTTCGCCCTTCACAATCATGTCCAACGGAAGTGCGCTGACGAGCTCCGAGTTCTCAATCACGAAGTTCGCGGTCCCATCGACGTAAATCGTGAATTCGTTGGCGACGCTCTGGACTACGCGGAAGACTGAGTCGCGCAGCGTGAGTGTTCCATCCGACGCGACAATCACGTCACCGGCGTGGTAGTACTCCATGTTCTCTATCAGTAGGTCTGGAGGAACAACGAGCCACCTGGACGAGTCGGGGCTCTCCGCGGAGATACCATCGACATAGACAGTCATGTCGAATTGCTGATCGTCAGCGGTCATCGCGGGATAGGCCGGGAACGAGTATTCGGCCGCTGACGAATAGTCCTCGCCGCCTTGCTCGACTGTCCCAACGAGTTCGAATGAACCAACAAAGAGAGAGTTGGGATACTCGCCGCCAGATATCAGATCCGTCAGCAACGGAATCTGGGCAACTCCCATGGAATCGGTCAGGCCAAATGTGGTGTCGTCTAGTCCCATGTAGTCAAGCACGGCATCTGGTGGGGTCGACAACACACCGTCCGTCGAGAAGTAGAATGACGGCGACCCGCTGAAGGTCGTAGACTCTGCAAATACCGCAGATATCTCGCAGTCTGGTATCGGGACACCATATTCGTCACCGACTACGATGTCAATCCACCTGTATATGTAAGCTTCAGGGCCGATTGACACCACGATTGACAGGCTGTCTACCTGAACGGTTCCGCTGCCACCATTGTGGTAGAAGTTGATGTCAAGGTTGGCTATATCGTCGGTAGTTGTGACACCAGCGGCATATAAATCGAATGTCTTGTCAACGTAAGATAGGTCGGTATCCGTGGGGGTTATCCCAGTGGTGACAAGAGCTCCTGCGCCTTCTTCTCTCCATGTCAGGGACTGAGTTCCGTCATAG
>JAUPMC010000022.1 GCA_030836605.1 Thermoplasmatota archaeon
CGCCGTGAAGCACATGGTCTCCCACGCGCTCACCAACCCGATCATACACTTCAGGATCAAAGGGCTCCCGCACGACTCCAGGGTGGAGATACGCAAGCTCAGGGCGAAGCACCTCGGGACGTTCGTGTCCGTCGAGGGCCTCGTGAGGAAGGCGACCGAGGTCAGGCCGAGGGTCACGGTGGCCGAGTTCGAGTGCGCCAGGTGCGCCCACAGGATGTCGGTCGAGCAGGACGGGATGCAGTACCACGAGCCCCTCGAGTGCCCGAAGGACGACGGGGGCTGCGGCAGGGGCTCGGGCTCGACCAAGTTCAGGCTGCTGACGGACCCGTCCACGTTCGTTGACACGCAGAAGATAGAGATACAGGAGCCCCCGGAGGGGCTCAGGGGCGGCTCGCAGCCCGAGCGGCTCACGGGGTTCATCGAGGACGACCTGTCGGGCAAGATATCCCCGGGGGACAGGGTCATGCTCAACGGCATACTCAGGAGCCATCAGAAGGGCACGACCGTCAAGTCGACCCTGTTCGACATCAACATGGACGTGAACTCGGTCGAGTACGAGGAGCACGAGTACGACGAGATAGTCATCACGCCCGAGGACGAGCTCAAGATACGCGAGTTCGCGGCGTCCCCGGACGCCCTCGAGAAGATCGTGGCCTCCATCTCGCCCACCATATTCGGCTACTCTCAGGAGAAGGAGGCGCTCGCGCTCCAGCTGTTCGGGGGCGTGTCCAAGCTCATGGACGACGGGACGAGGATCAGGGGAGACATACACATCGCGATGATCGGAGACCCGGGCACCGCGAAGTCACAGATACTGAGGTACATGGCGCAGCTGGCCCCCAGGGGCATATACACGTCCGGGAAGTCGTCCTCGGCCGCGGGCCTCACGGCCGCCGCGGTCAAGGACGAGTTCGGCGAGGGCAGGTGGACCCTCGAGGCGGGCGCGCTGGTCCTGGCCGACAAGGGCCTGGCCTGCATCGACGAGCTGGACAAGATGACCGACCAGGACCGCTCGAGCATACACGAGAGCCTGGAGCAGGGCACCATATCGGTCGCGAAGGCCGGCATCACGGCGACCCTGCAGTCCCGGTGCGCGGTCCTCGGCGCGGCGAACCCGAAGTACGGCCGGTTCGACGAGAACAGGAGCGTCGCGGAGCAGATCGACCTCCCGCCCGCGCTCCTGTCCAGGTTCGACGCCATATTCACGATGACCGACCGGCCGAACGCGGAATACGACCGGAACGTGGCCCAGCACATACTCAAGGCCCACAGGCGCGGCGAGGTCATGCAGCACGAGTCCCCGGAGAGCATACCCGCGGAGCTCGACGCCAAGGACATCATGAACGAGACGAAGGCGCTCGTCCCTGCGATGGAGCGCGACTTCCTCAGGAAGTACGTGGCGTACAGCAAGCGGACCACGCCCATCATGAGCGACGAGGCCATGAGGACGCTCGAGGGCTACTACGTGTCCATCAGGAAGCTCGGCGAGGGCGACGAGGCCTCGGTCCCGATAACCGCGAGGCAGCTCGAGGCCCTGATACGTATGTCCGAGGCGAGCGCGAGGTCGAGGCTGCACCCGGTCGTGGGGGCGGAGGACTCCAACAGGGCCATCAAGATCGTGGAGTACTACCTGGGCAAGGTCGCGAGCGAGGGCGGGAAGAGGGACATAGACCTCATCGCGACGGGCACGAGCAGGAGCCAGAGGGAGCAGATATACGTGCTCAAGAGTCTCGTGCAGCAGCTGTCGGACGAGCGGAGGGGCGTGAGCATGGAGGAGCTCGTCCAGAAGGCGGGCTCCGAGAACATACCCGAGGAGAGGGTCCGCGCGCTGCTGAAGAGGCTCAGCGACGCGGGCGAGGTGTACTCCCCGCAGCCGGGCTACTTCAAGCTCGCGACGGAGGAGCGCATCGGATGATCTGCCTCAAGGTCTACACGCGGGGGCGCGAGAGGCTCGTCGCCGCCTGCGACTCCGACATCGTCGGGAAGACATTCAGGTCGGACGGGCGCGTGCTCCAGGTCTCGGAGTCGTTCTACCACGGGGACGACGTCGACGAGGAGTCGCTCGTGAACTGGCTGAGGCTCGCGACGGTGGCCAACCTGTCGGGCGAGCGCACTGTCGGGATAGCCGTCGAGAAGGGCTTCGTGGACCGGGCCTGCGTGCTCGAGATCGGGGGAGTCCCTCACGCGCAGATGACGAGGATGATGTAGGTGTTCTGCGTCGAGTGCGGGGCCGAGGGCCAGGAGCTCATCGGTGCCATATGCCGGGAGTGCTACGCGAAGAAGCATGTCTGGGCCAAGCTCCCAGACCACGTGGACCTCGTGCTCTGCGCCCACTGCTCGTCCATGGAGGTCGGGGATGACTGGGTGGACATCGGGTCCGTCACCGAGGGTATCGAGTCCGCCCTCAGGAACGCGGTGGAGCTCCCGGAGGGGGCGAGGCTGGTCGACCTCAAGGCGCGGCTGGAGGAGCAGGACCCGAGGAACCTCCGGGCGTCCGTCGACGTCAGGTTGTCGACGCACGGGACCGAGTTCGAGAGGTCGCTCTCCACGGTCGTGAGGATGAAGCGCGGTTCGTGTACGGAGTGCTCCAAGAAGATGGGCGCGTACTACGAGGCGACGCTCCAGGTGCGCACGTCTGGCAGTGACCGGGAGGGCGAGACCGAGGCCGACATAGAGTCGTTCGTGCGCTCCAGGACAGAGGCCCTCAGGAAGGGCAACAGGTCGGTGTTCATCAGCAAGACCGAGCGTGTCAGGGGCGGGCTGGACTTCTACTTCAGCACCGCCAAGGCCGCGAGGTCCATCGCCAGGGAGCTCCAGGAGACCAGATGCGCGGAGTACAAGGAGTCCTCGAGCCTCTGGGGATGGCGCGCGGGCGAGGAGGTGTCCCGCATGACATATCTGGTCAGGCTCCCGGGCTTCGGGCCCGGGGACGTCGTCGAGCACGACTCGAAGGACTACCTCATCAGGAGCATGTCCAAGGGCAATGTGTACGCGGTGGACCTCAGGACCGGGGACGCGCGTCCTCTCAAGATGAAGGAGGCCTCGGACTTCAAGATGTCGAGGCCAGCGTCCAAGATACCCCGGGCGGTGGTGCTCATGGAGACCGGCTCCGAGGTGCAGGTCCTGGACCCCGATACGATGACCCCCCTGGACCTGAGGAAGCCGGCCGGGTTCTCGCGGGAAGGCGACCAGGTGCGCCTCGTGAAGACGAGGCTCGGCGCGTACGTGCTCAGCGACAGCTGGTAGTCGTACACGGCCGCCCTGTTTTGACAAAAAGACATTAATCCTGACTTCGCCTACCCCGCACAGAGGCGGCGATCATGGTCGACGAGAAGGATGTTCAGAACGCAGTCGTCGAGCTGCTGCGCAGGACGGTCGTCAGGCTGCCGAAGGATGTCGAGAGCGCCATCCGGAAGGCCTACGCGTCCGAGACGGACGAGGTCCCGAAGATGCAGCTCAAGGCGATCGTGGACAACATAGAGCTTGCCAAGAAGACGAACACACCCATGTGCCAGGACACCGGGGTCACGATATTCTACGTGAGCCTGCCCAGGGAGTGCAGGGCCGATGTCGAGAAGGGCATAGTCGAGGGCGTCAGGAGGGCCACGAAGGAGGTGCCACTGAGGCCCAACGCGGTCCACCCGATAACGAGGAAGAACCCGGGGGACAACGTGGGCGACAAGATGCCCTACATCAACTGGAAGGTCTGGGACAAGGACCACATCGAGATAACTGTCATGACCAAGGGCGCTGGCTCCGAGAACATGAGCCAGCTCGCGATGCTGACCCCGAGCGCGGGCCTGAAGGGCATCAAGGAGTTCGCCCTGAGCACGGTCCTGAGGGCCGGGAGCAACCCCTGCCCGCCGACGATCATAGGCATGGGCATAGGCGGCTCGGCCGACATATCGATGAAGCTGGCCAAGGAGGCGCTGCTCAGGCCCCTGGACGTGAGGAACAAGGACCCGGAGGTCGCGAAGCTGGAGACCGAGCTGCTCGAGGCCATGAACATGCTGGGCATCGGCCCGATGGGCCTCGGGGGCAAGACGACGATGCTCGGGCTGAACATAGAGTACGCCTACTGCCACACGGCGAGCCTGCCAGTCGCCATCAACGTGCAGTGCTGGGCCGGCAGGAGGGGTACCGTGCGGATACACAAGGACGGGAAACTCGAGTTCCCGACACACGAGGGGTGATGACGATGGGCAAGAGGTTGAAGACACCGCTTTCGGAGGCTGACGCGAGGTCGCTCAAGGTCGGGGAGACTGTCTATCTGGACGGCATAGTCTACACCGGCAGGGACGAGGTCCACATCCACGCGCTCGAGTACGCCGAGA
>JAUPMC010000023.1 GCA_030836605.1 Thermoplasmatota archaeon
TCCGTCCGCGTCCCCCCGGAACATGTTCCCCGCGATCGAGTCGCCGAACGCCGCCGCCAGGGAGCCGTTCATGCCCTCGGCGGCCGAGTGCACCAGGTCGAGCTTCTCGTCCGACGAGAACGAGAACGATATCCCGGGCCTGCAAATCATGAAGTCGACGACCACGTCCTTGCAGTGGGCGAGCTCGGTCGCCCTGGACTTCAAGGACTTCCTGCGCGCGGGCACGTTGTGGAACAGGTCCTCCACCCTGATCTCCGTGCCCGGGGGGCACCCCGCAGCCCCCGGGCCGTCCACCTTCCCCGCGGACACCGAGACCTCGGTGCCCTCCTGGGCGCCGTGCTCCCTCGTCCTCAGCGTGACCTTGGACACGGACGCGATGGATGACAGGGCCTCTCCCCTGAAGCCGTACGACGCGAGCCTCCTGAGGTCGTCGACCTCGGCGATCTTGCTCGTGGCGTGCCTCCCGAACGAGGCGACCGCGTCCTCGGGCGACATGCCGCACCCGTCGTCCCTGACCGATATGAACGACCGGCCGCCGTCCCCGACGGAGACATGGACGGAGTCCGCGCCGGAGTCCAGGGAGTTCTCCACGAGCTCCTTGACCACGGACGCTGGCCGCTCGACGACCTCGCCGGCGGCGATCTTGTTCACCGTGTCGTCATCGAGTACCCTTATCCTTCCCAGCCGGACCACCCGCCTTCTTCCTGAGCGCGTTGAGCTTGACATAGGCCTCCATCGGGGTCATGGAGGACAGGTCGACCGACCTCAGCTCGTCGAGCACGGACGAGGAGACCTCGTCCGAGGCGGGCGTGAGGAAGGCCTGCTCGTGGGTCTTCTTCCCCGCCTTCACCTCGAGGACGTTCTCCTCCTCGATCCTGCTCAGGACCTGCTCCGCCCGCCCGACGACCTCGTGCGGGACCCCGGCCAACCTCGCGACCTGGATGCCGTAGCTCTTGTTCGCCTTCCCCGGGACGACCTTCCTAAGGAACACGACCTCCGAGCCCTGCTCCTTGACGGACATCGAGTAGTTCTTGACCCCTTCGAGCGTTTCCGCGAGTTCCGTGAGCTGATGGTAATGGGTCGCGAACAGCGTCTTCGCGCCGACCTTGTTGTGGTCGTAGAGGTGCTCGGACACTGCCCACGCGATCGCGAGCCCGTCGAACGTGCTCGTCCCCCTCCCGACCTCGTCCAGGAGTATCAGGCTCTTCCCGGTCGCGCTGTTCAGTATGTTCGCGAGCTCGGTCATCTCGACCATGAACGTCGACTGCCCCCTCGCGAGGTCGTCGAACGCGCCGACCCGGGTGAACACGCGGTCGACGATGCCGATGGTGGCCTCGGACGCGGGGACGAACGAGCCCGCCTGGGCCATGACGACTATCTGGGCCACCTGCCGGATGTACGTGGACTTCCCGGCCATGTTGGGGCCCGTGAGTATGATGAGCCTGTTGAGGTTCGTGTCCAGGTGCACGTCGTTCGGGACGAACGAGCCCCTGAGGAACCTCTCGACGACCGGGTGCCTCGAGTCCTTGAGGAGGATCGTGCCCGAGCCGTCCACCTTCGGACGGCAGTAGCCATACATCACGGCGGCCTCGGCGAAGGACCTGAGCACGTCCGCCGCGGCCAGCGCCCTCGCGGTCTCCCTGATGTCCTTGCCGTGCCTCGCGACCTCGTCCCTGACCTTGACGAACGCCTCGTACTCGAGCCCGCACGAGCGCTCCTTGGCCGCGAGTATCGCCTGCTCCTTCTCCTTCAGCCCGGGCGTGACATACCGCTCCCCGGTCGTCAGGGTCTGCTTGCGCTCGTAGTCCGCGGGGACGCGCTTCGCGTTCGCCTTCGAGACCTCGATGTAGTACCCGAACACGTTGTTGAACCCCAGCCTGAGGTTCTTGATGCCCGTCCTCGCGCGCTCGGTCTCCTCGAGCGAGGCGATCCACTCCCTGCCCTCCCTCGCCTGCGCCTTCAGCGAGTCGAGCGCGGGGTCGAACCCCTCCCTGATGAGCCCGCCCTCCTTGAGCGGGACCGGCGGGTCGGGAGCGATGGACCTCGAAATGAGGCCGGCGACATCGCCGACATCCTTCATCCCGGAGCCGAGCTCCCTCAGGAGCTCCGACCTCGCTCCGCGGAGCACCTCCCGGACCTCGGGCACGGACTCGAGCGAGTCCCTGACCGCGAGCAGGTCCCGGGCGTTCGCGCTGCCGTACATGACCTTGGATATCAGGCGCTCGAGGTCCCGCGTGCCCTTGAGCGAGGAGCCGATGTCGTTCCTGGCGAGGGTGTCCGAGACGAGCTCCCCGACGGCGTCCAAACGCCTGTCGATGGACTGGACGTCCTTCAGCGGCTCGGTGACCCAGGCCTTGAGCAGGCGGGAGCCCATCGGCGTGAGCGCGTGGTCGAGCACCTCGACGAGCGTGCCCTCCAGCCTGCCGTCCCTGACGTTCCTCAGCACCTCGAGGTTCCTGAGGGTGGTCTGGTCGAGTATGAGTTTGTCGGATACGGAGTAGAACCGCGGCAAGCCCAGGAAGTCGAGGCTGCGTTTCTGGGTCGACTCGAGGTAGCGGAGTATGGCCCCGGCGCTGGAGACCGCCAAGGGCTTGTCCGATAGGCCGAGGCCGGCGAGCGACTTCAGCCCGAAGTGGCGCTTCAGCATGGACTCCGAGGCCTCCTTCAGGAAGGCCATGTCGTCGAGCTTCGTCATGGCCGCGCCCGAGAGCGCGATCTCGTCCAGCACCCTGCCGCCGCCCAGGCCGTCCCCGTAGAGGACCTCCTTCGGGGCGCGCTGCGAGAACTCGGTCAGCACCCTGGACTCGGAGTCCTCGGGGCCGAACTCGGTCGTCACGAACTCGCCCGTGGATATGTCCGCGAACGAGAGGCCGAACCTGTCGCCCGACCGCGCGATCGACATGAGGTAGTTGTTGGACTTGCCGTCGAGGACCGAGCCCTCGATGACCGTGCCAGGGGTGACTATCCTCACGACATCGCGGTCCACGAGCCCCTTGGCGTACCTCGGGTCCTGCATCTGCTCGCATATCGCGACCTTGTACCCTTTGCTGAGGAGCTTCGGGAGGTAGGAGTCCAGCGCGTGCCACGGGACGCCGCAGAGCGGCATCCTCTCGTCCTTTCCCCTGTCCCTGGATGTCAGGGTTATCTCGAGCTCCTTCGAGCCGACGATGGCGTCCTCGCCGAACATCTCGTAGAAGTCGCCCAGCCGGAAGAAAAGGAGGCAGTCCTTGTGCTGCTCCTTGATACGGAAGTACTGCTCCATCATCGGCGTGGCCGCTCGTCCCACTGCCTTGCTCCCCCGGCGGAATGAACCGGACGAGCGTATTTCTATTTATGCTCGGGAGGGCGGGGACGCAGGTTCTTAGTACGCCCTCGTCATACGCTCGGACAGCGACGGGATGTGACCATCTGGCGAAGCGGGCGGACCTATACGTGTACACGGACGGTGGAGCGAGGGGCAACCCCGGCCCCGCGGCCTCAGGCTACGCGATCTTCGGCCCGGCGGGGGAGGTCCTCGACAAGGGCGCGAAGACCATCGGGAGGCGCACGAACAACGAGGCGGAGTACGAGGCGCTCATATGGGCCATCCAGCGGGCGAAGGCCATCTCGGTCGGGGATGTGAGGTTCCATTCCGACAGCGAGCTCATGGTGCGGCAGGTCAATGGCGTGTACCAGGTGAAGAAGGAGCACCTGAGGGTCCTGGTCGAGCGGGTCAAGAAGGAGGCCGCCGGGTTCAGGAGCTTCAGGATAGTGTCCCTGCCGCGCGAGGACGAGCGGATACAGCTCGTCGACGCGTTGGTCAACGACGCGCTAGACGGGCAAGGTTTCTAAATCACGAGACGTATTACTGACCGGGAGCGTCATGAAGCAAAGGGATGGGATGACGCGCTTGGACGACTTCGGAGTCGTCGACAGCGCGGAGGGCAGGTTCAAACAGTACGTGGCAGCGGCGTCGAAACTGAACCCGAAGGTGCGGGCCGCGTGGTGGAAGGACACCCTCCAACGGGACCCGCAGATGCTGGAGTTCTTCAAAGCGAACGAGTACCGGGGCTCGAGCGGCAAGAGATGAGTGAAAAGGTAGCCCCGGGAGGATTCGAACCTCCGTCGCAGGATCTCTCCTTGCGAGATAACGCAATCCAGAGTCCCGCATGATTGACCACTACACTACGGGGCTTCGATGTGGTTGGCGCTATTCCAGTTCCTGTATATAAGGGGTAAGTACCCTAGCGACCGCGCTACCGCCCCGTGGTCAGGTCCCCGGAGCCACTGTGCTGGACCTTGGCGCGGAAGAGCCCCTGGATTGGGCCAGACGGTCGTGAATGACCTACCCAGTCGACAGTACCTGGAACGAGTGGACCTCGTACGGCGCGTACATCGGGGACATCAGCTCGACGCCGCCGTTGTCGTGCGCGACGATGTAATAGTCAATGACGCTCCCCGCGGCCGCGGACGGGATGATGGCCGTGTAGACGCCCATCGCGTTGGCCGGGGTCATCGTCAGCTCGGTCCAATCACCGCCGTCGACCCTGTACCTGAGCAGCTGCGCGCCCTGGTCCACATCCCTCTCGGCCGTTATCCTGGCGGAGACCTCGAACCCGGTCTCGGAGTAGGATGAGTCGTCGAGCGGGTGGTGGTCTATGTCGAACCTCAGCTCCGACCTGTCACCAGCTATCTCCGCGAGCAGCAGGGCGGGCGGTATGTTCTCCGCTATCTGCTCCTGGACGATGCCGTACTGGTCATCCGGGTGGAAGTAGTCGAGCCAGCCGCCGACCTCGAACAGGAACGAGTACGCCCCTCCGCCGCCGTACAGCCAGTCGACCGAGTCCCCTGCGAGCAGGCCCGTCACGTAGGACTGCGCCGCCAAGTAACCGTTCAGCTTCGAGAGCTCGGAGCCTATGCGCGTGAAGTCGTCATCGTCAGGGGTGGCGTTGGTCGTGTACCCCCAGGGCCAGCAGATGACGTCGCCCGACATGTGGAAGTCTATCGCGACCTCGAACCGCTGGTCGAGGGCGAGGTCGCGGACGGCCTGCGTCTCCGGCTCGGAGAAGGCGTACTCACCGCAGTAGTCCACGTCCGAGGGGACAAGCGACGCGCCTACGCTCCACTCGCCGAGCGGGTCGCCGTTCTCAGACCCAGCGTAGTTGCGGTTCAGGTCGACACCGTATGAGCCGTCGTAGTTGAGGTGCCTGTTCTTCCTCCAGTTCTCACCAGTGTCAGTGAAGTAGTCCATGCCGTCCGGGTTCACCACGGGGATGATCCATATGTCGCGGTTGTCGACGAGCCAGCTTATCCTCGTGTCCGAGCCATACAGGTCCGTCAGGTTCTCGATGAGCTGGAGCGCGATCTCGGTCGGGGTCGGCTCGTTGGCGTGCTGGCGGGCCATGAAGAGCACGTCCGGCTCGCCCTCCTCGATGTCGGGGTTGTCGGTTATCCGCATCGCGAGGATGTCCCTGTCGGCGATCCCCTGGGTCTTCTCCCAGCCATCGCCGATGTCCACAAGCCGGGCTATCCCGGGGTGCGCGGCCGCGGTCTCCTCAAGGACCTCCACGACCTCCGCGAAATCCCGATACAGATATTCCGTGACGTTCATGGGGGAGGACACGCCATCCGCGGCCGAGGCCTCCGCGTCGCCCAGCCCGACGGTCGTCGGGGCGAGGACGGACATCACAGTCATCACGGTCAGCACGAATGCGACAGACACCATCTTGGACCTAGCACCAGACATTTGACCACCCTCCGACCCCGCCAATCACTCCGCATAGTAAGCCAGCAGGAGCTCGTCCCAGGTCGAGTCCTGGGAGAGGCGCTCCTCGGTGTACTCTTCCAGATACAATGGGAGGTCCGGCCAGAATATCACAATCCCGAAGATCGAGCCATATGGCTTATAGGACACCTCGAGGCCGAGGGCGATCCGGGAGCCCTCGAGCGCTCTCATCAGGTCCGCCGCGGATGCCTTGATCTGGTCGTCCGAGACGCGGGAGGCGATCTCCTCCGCAAGGCAGTACAGGTCGGCGCTGTACGAATCCATGTACGGCGGGACCATGATGATGTCCAGGCCGACGACGGCGTTCCTGGCAGCCGTGATTTGGTTCTCGTACCTGTCGAGTCCC
>JAUPMC010000024.1 GCA_030836605.1 Thermoplasmatota archaeon
CCCGATAGCATCCCAACTCGCTTCACGAACTCGACATAGCCGTCGAGATCGGATATCGCCCTCAACTCCCCGTTGACGTAGAGGTAGTTCCCTCCGGCGATCACGGCGCGACGGGCGAGTTCGCTCTCCCCCAGCTTGTCGAAGACTTCCTCGGTCAACGTCATGCCAGACCTGCCGAAGACGGCGACGGGTATCGCATCAAGATAAGGAACAGAGACTTCTGCCGTCGTGCCCTTGAGAACCCCGATCTCCGCAAGGGCTCGCATCCGGTTGTGAACGGCCTGCCTGGAGATCCCTAGCTTCTTCGCGAGCTCCCGGATATGTATCCTTGGGTTCGCAGTAATCAGCACCAACATCTTCCTGTCGGTATCGTCCATTTCCTCAAAGGAACCTCAGGCCACCGAGGCCTATTGAACCTTTCTCTTGAGAGACTGGACTTCTGATTTCCATTGACGGAATGCGCGGCATCGGCCGCTTTCGTTAGGAGAGGGATGGCAGGGAATCTATCGAGACGCGTTCTTCCTACCTGATTGAAATCGGAAAAAGGAAGACTGGCTGACGCATGGTTCAAGGCCCGACGCTGCACGTCTATTCTTCTTGGGAGAAGGCCACAGTAACGGATACAGACCGATTAAAGGAGATAGTCCAGGACGACGAGCAGGACGAAGAAAGAGATGAAGATGAGTGCTAGCATGAACATGGGAGTCAACAGGTCTCTGCCGGCTGCTCCTTCTCGCCTCTGGCTGAAGGCCCTGACGCTCGAGCGAGATATCGGAGGTCTCGTACGCACAGCCAGCACTAGCATGGTTATTCCGCCTGTAAAGGTAGTCCCGGACACGCTACATCAATGTTGCCCTGGATAACCAGGACATATCTGCTTTAGAAAAGGCCATAGGGTTGGAAGGACGATAGGGGTCTTCCGAGGCTTTGGCACCATGGCAACGATGAAAGGGATTGTCATAATGGTTCTCATCTTCTTCGCGATGATTGCACTCATGCAATCTCTGCTGACGCTGTTGCGGAGTATCTATCCGGTCGGTTTACAGGAATCAGCCAATGGCGCTGCCTTGTTTGCCATGGGGATTGGCTTTTTTGCCACGAGCTTATTCGTATGGAAGAAGTGGGAAGATGAAGAAACCTAGGCCCGGTCTCAGAGAATTGGCCATAGGGGCAGAATACCATAGGACAATCAATTGACTGCCTAGGGCATCCCGGCAAGCCCTCAAATGACGCCTGCATACTCTTGAGATTTAGGAGTGGCGAGAGATGACTTCGAGTAGAACCGGTTGGGCGACGCACATTCACAATGTCCAGACGGCGGGCATGGCAGCCCAGGCAAACGCGAAGGCGTTGTCCACAGCACGCGCCCGAGATATCGATGCCGCCACCTCGTCAGAGGGAGTCAGGAGGAGGATTAGGAACGAGGCGCTCCTGACACTCACACTGGTGCTGGTGGCTCTAGTAGGCCTCTGGTTCATCTTGATGCTCGTGTAGGGACTCGGCGGTGACCTAGTCCTTGTAGGGTCTTGACTCAGTCTTAGATGGCCAAATCATCACTGAGAAGGCCAACATGCAGGTGAAGTCGGGTTGACTATCATTGACATGCAAGATACGTGAGGGCCTGCTCTTGAGGGCCCTGAGCTGATTGAAATCAGGAAAGGAGTATCTGGCTCGCATCGACAGTGCGACCCGACGGTGGCCAATGATAAACATTTAACATGGGAATGCCGATGCGGGCGCGGGGAGGCTACAGGGATGAAGGTCGAGCTATTCCAGATGGAACGCATGCAGTCAATGTACGAACGGGTCGTCGACTACGAACTCTCGGAGAGCGGCGTGCACGCGCTGAAGATAAGCGAGCTGCTTGGCGGAGACGGAGCGCCGAAGGAGTTCCTGGAACTCCCGCTTGGCTATCCACACGCCGACGGGACCCCAGGGCTGAGGGCTGCGGTCGCCGCCACGTACAAAGGAGCGGCCACGGAGAACGTCTTCGTCACGAACGGCTCATCCGAGGCGAACTTCATCGCAGCGTGGCACCTGTTCGAGAAGGGCGACGAGATCGCCCTGATGACACCGAACTACGCCCAGATGTGGGGGCTTGCCAAGACATGGGGTCTCAAGATCAAGCCGCTCTGGCTCAAGGAGGAGCTCGGCTGGCAGTTCGACCCAGAGGACCTGAAGGATGTCGTCACCAAGAAGACCAAGGTCATCCAGGTCTGCAACCCGAACAACCCCACCGGGGCCATCATGGGGACCAAGCAGCGCAAGGCGCTCCTGGACGCGGCCAGGGACTCCGGCGCGTGGCTCCTCTCCGATGAGGTCTACCTCGGCGCGGAGAGGGAGGCGCCGCTGACGGAGTCGTTGTGGAGCGACTACGAGAGGACGCTCATCACCAACGGCCTGAGCAAGGCGTACGGCCTGCCCGGGCTCCGCATCGGATGGCTCGTGGGACAGCCCGAGGTGCTGGCGCGCGTGAAGCACCACCACGACTACCTCACGCTCACGCCCGCGGCGCCGTCGGACCGGCTGGCCACGTTGGCCCTCGAGCCGAAGAAGAGGAAGTGGATCTTTGACAGGACCAGGTCGATACTGCGGAAGAACTACCCGGTCTTGAAGGAGTGGATGGATGCGCACGGTTCGCTGTTCTCGCACGTGCCCCCCGCGGCCGGGGCGATATGCTACGTCAAGTACAACATGAAGATCGACTCGATCGAGCTGGCCGAGCGGCTGAGGAAGGAGAAGTCCGTCCTGATAGTGCCAGGCGGCCACTTCGGCATGGACGGGTACATGAGGATAGGCACGGGTCCGCCGAAGGAGTACCTGCACGGCGGCCTGGACAGGGTGGACGAGCTCCTCAGGGAACTCGGGGCGGGGAAGGGATAGACACCGCCTTACGGGGCAACCTTTTTGACGCCCCACGCAGACTCACCCGGGCAGAGGTAGTCCGCTCGGCAAGAGGTGGGTGAAGGCCATGCAGTACCGCGACTTTGGAAAGACCGGATGGAAGGTGTCAGCGCTCGGCTTCGGAGCGATGCGCCTGCCGGTGCAGGGCGACGCGCCGATGACCAAGAGGATCAGGGAGCGCGAGGCCATCGACATGATGCGCTACGCCGTCGACCGCGGCGTCAACTACGTCGACACCGCCTTCAACTACCATGAGCAGAAGGGGGAGTCGCTCGTCGAGAAGGCCCTAAGGGACGGGTACAGGGACAGGGTCAGGGTCGCGACCAAGTCACCAGTCTGGCTCATCAAGAAGAAGACCGACTTCGACAAGTTGCTAGACAAGCAACTGAAGAGGCTCAGGACGGACCACATCGACTTCTATCTCTTCCACGCTCTGAGCAAGGACACTTGGGAGAACGCTGTGGTCAAGTACGGTCTCCTCAAGAGGGCTGAGAAAGCAATCAAGGATGGCAGGATCGGAGGGATAGGCTTCTCGTTCCACGACGACCTCGAGGCGTTCAAGAGGATAGTGGACGGCTACGACGACTGGGCACTCGCGCAGATCCAATACAACTTCATGGACACGGAGAACCAGGCTGGCACGAAGGGGCTCAGGTACGCGGCGTCCAAAGGCATCCCTGTCGTCATCATGGAGCCCCTGCTCGGCGGGAGGCTCGCGAACCCGCCAAGGAGGATAAGGGACGAGTACCGACTCCGGGGCAAGAAGGTGGCACCGTTCGACCTCGCCCTCAGGTGGATCTGGGACCAGCCAGAGGTGGCGACCGTCCTCAGCGGCATGAGCACCATGGGGCAGGTCAGGGGCAACCTCAGGGCAGCCGACCGCTCCGGCGTCGGCACGCTCAGGGCCGAGGAGAGGAAGCTGCTGGCACGTGTCGCCAAGAGATACAGGGAACAGGCGCTCATCGGGTGCACCAAATGCAACTACTGCATGCCTTGCCCGCACGGCGTCGCTATACCCACCAACTTCGAGGAGTACAACGACGCGTACGTGCACGGCGACCTCAAGAACGCCAGGAGGACCTACGAGAGGTTCTTCAACCCGAAGAAGCGGGCAGGCGCGTGCAAGCACTGCGGGGCGTGCGAGAAGAAATGCCCCCAGAAGCTGCCCATAAGCGACCTGATGACGAAGGTCCATTCCGTGTTGGGAGAGGGGAAGCCGTTCTGAAAGACACCTCAGAGGCCGCCCGCCGCAGATTGGGCGGAGGGGTCTAGGGAAGCCGCGGGCATCATCAGGCCACGGACGCCAGCACGATCCCGACTATCACCGCGAGTATCAGCAGCATCTCCCTGCGGGACAGCTTCTCCTTGAGGAAGGCCCTGGCCCCGAGGATGGTCACCACGGGGTACGCGGATATCAACGGGAACACTATGGATGCGGACCCGACGGACAAGGCGGAGGTCTCCGAGAAGTACGCCAGCTGCCAGAGCTCGGCGACCACTATCGCCAGGATGACCGGGACCGTCCATTTCGGGAGGAACACGCGCCAGGTCGCCTTCCTGTGCCTCAGATACGCGAACGCGATCGGGGGGAGTATGAGCGGGTACACGCCCAGGTAGGCGATCAGCGGCAGCCCGTCGAGCGCCAGCTTGATGAACACGCCCCCGACGCCCCAGATGACCATCGTGGTCACGCTCAGCAGGAGGGACGACCTCGAGTGCGCCGTCCGGGCGGACCCGTTGCCCCGGGAGTGCGACAGGACGACCATGCTGGATATGATCAAGGCGATGCCGGCCGCGTTCACGAGGTTCAGTGTCTCCCCGAGGAAGACCACGGCGAGGACCACGGTGATGGCGGGGAACGCGGCCGTTACGCTCCCCACGACGCTCACGTCGCCCTTCTCGAGCGCCTCGAGGTAGATGTAATACCCTCCCCTTGCGGTCGAGGCGCCTATGAGGGCGTATAGCACGTACTCCAGATGATCCAGGTACTCTCCCCAGAGGAGGAGCGCGCCGGCGAGGATGAAGACATAGACAGGCATCGAGGTCAGGAAGTTCAGGGCGACCATCGACTCGGCGTTGAGCGAGCCGACTGCGAACTTGGCTATGACCTGGGTTACCCCGTAGATGGCGAGGGCGCATAGCGCGAAGGCTATCGACGCGTCGAGCATGGCGGTGCCGTCCCTGAGCGCCGCCACCCAATAGGAGTATTAGAGCATTGCTCCGGCCGGGGGCCCTCACTTCTGGTCTATGATCTGGATCAGGTGCCAGCCGAACTGGGTCTTGATCGGCCCGACGACCTCGCCCTTCTTGCCGTTGAAGGCCGCGGTCTCGAACTCCTTCACCATCATGTTCTTGCCGAACCAGCCGAGGTCGCCGCCCTGCTTCCCCGAGGGGCACTCCGAGTGCTTCTTCGCGAGGTCGCCGAACGACTCCCCGCCCTTCACCTTCACCATGAGGTCCTTCGCGAGGTTCTCAGACTTGACCAGTATGTGCGCCGCGTGTACCTTGTTCGCCATGCTGGCCAATCGGTCGAGGGGCATATCAATCTTTTCGCGGGGGTGGGTCAGCGAGAGGTCTTCTCGAACCTCGCGATGACCTCGTCGCCCATGGACACGATGTCCTTGTCGACCGCCGGCGGCCTGTGCTCCGCCAAGAGTCTCCGGGCGATCTCCTTCGCCTCGGGGACCATGGCTGTCGACCTGTTGACCTCCCACTTGGCCAGCGACGGGTCCTTGAATATCAGCTCGCTCTTGAAGTGCTTGGCGGTGTGAGGGTGCGATATGAAGGTGTTCCCATGGCCGACCTTCTTCACGACGTCCAGCGCGATGGTCTCCTTACTGACGGTGTAACCCCTCATGAACTGCCTGAAGCTCTCCCAAAGCTTCGACTCTATGACCGCCTGGTCGAAGGACGCACCCTTGACCGCGTCCAAACCGCCAATGCCTGAGACGAGGTCGGAGTTGCCCATCGTGCTCAACGCGAGTCCCATTATCTCTGTCAACGAGTGGGGGATCCCGGGCTCGTCCGTGTCGTTCACGCCCCAGTCCCCGACCATCGCCGGGAGCGAGTACCTCCTCGCCATCTGCCCGAGGGACGCGGCGATAAGGCACTGTTCGACAGTCATGTAGTTGATGGAACCGGTCCTCATGTTGATTGGCGCGGACGAGGAGCAGTATATGTGTGGGGCGCCCGGCGCCGAGGACTGCGTGATGACGAGGCTGGCCAGGTTCTCCGTGTTGGCGTTGCATATCGTCCCCGCCATTGTCACGGGCGCTGAACCCCCGGACAGCGACATCGACATGGACATGACCGGGATGCCCGCCTTGGACAGCTCGACCATGCCCTCGACTATACCCGTCTCGTACGAGAGCGGCGCTATAGAGCAGCAGATCACGGAGAAGAGGGGCCGCTTCCTGAGGGCGTCCTTGTCGCCAGCGATGAGCGACGCCAGCTCGACCTGCGCCTTGGCGTCCTCCGCGCTCAGGATAGACACGCCGTTCACGTGCTTGGTGGTGTTCTGCATCGCGGTCCACAGCTCGTGCAGGCTGTGCGACGCCTGGTTCACCTCGGTCGCTGTGAGCGTGGTCCAGACGAAGTCCACACCCTCGAGAGCGTCCGCGAGCCTGATGAAATCGGCGATGTCCTTCCTCGTGGACGGCCTTTTCGCGCCAGTGTCCATGTCCCTGATGTACACTCCCAGGCCGGTCGTCGCCGCGTAAGGCGGGCCGCTCACGGGGACCGTGAGGTCGTTCTTCGGGTCCCGGGCGCACATCTTGAAGGACCTGGGGGACGTCCTCAGCGCGTCCGCGACCATGCACTCGGGGATACGCGCGACCATCTTGGACTCGTCCACGGACGCTCCGGCGTCCTTGAGGGTCTTGAGTATCGGATGGCTCGGTATGTGCACGCCTATCTCTCGAAGGCACTCGAGGCTCTGGGAGTGCACCAGGTCCATCTCATCCTTGCTCAGGAACACGAATCTGCCTACTGCCATCTTCTTCCCTCCTGGACACGGTCCCCACCAAAGGTTCCAGAGTCCTGAGGGGGCATGACGGGCACTGGATATTAAGGTCTGTGGGAGGGCTTAAGTCAGTTTTGGTGGCGCCCCTGGCGAGCGGCCGTGCTGCCGCGTGTGCCCGGCTGCATCCAGGGTATTAACCGGTTCTGGGTATACGGGCCGGCCCGACAACGTCCAAATAGCGCAGAAGACAATGCGGTGGTGCCTCATTCCGGAGGTTCGGGAGGAAACAGAGTTGAGCCACGTCCAGTGGGCGATTGATAGGAGTATGCGAACATCGGCCGGCGAATTCACGAAGGCGCCTCACAGGTTGGGCGCGCTGACGATGACGGTCGTCCTAATCACGATGGCACTCGTCGCCTCAGGGCAAATCGAAGGAGTCTGCACGGGAGCGACCGAGGAGAAGGTGCTGGTCATCGCGATGAGTTCTGACGTGCAGGCTATGGATCCTGCAAAGACGAGCGCGATGTATGGCCCAGCCAGCATGATCTACGAAACTCTCATCACCAGGGACCTGAACGGAGACTACGCCGACGGCCTCGCGGAGTGGTGGGACCTGAACCGGGATGACCCTGACCACCCGACCTTCGAGCTCAGGCTCAAGGAGGGCGTGGTGTTCCACGATGGGCTGCAGTTCGACACGCAGGCCGTCAAGAGGGTGATAGACTACCTAGCTCAGAACGACAGCTGGGTCCAGTATCAGTTCTGGTCGATATACGGCTCCCAGAACAAGACCGGTTGGCCGGACGCAGGCATATGGTGCAAGGACGACTACAACATGGTCCTGAACCTGACATGGGCGGATGTATCCCTGCAGTTCGCGCTCTCGAACCTTTACTCGTCGATGATGAGTCCAGACGCCCTCGAGGAGGACGGTCTGGCCATATACGGCACGCCATCCGGTCAGGCTGTCGGCACC
>JAUPMC010000002.1 GCA_030836605.1 Thermoplasmatota archaeon
GCCTTGTACGACAAATTGTCGTACAGTCTATAAATAGCTATCTGGGAATCGTGCAACCTCCGTTTCCACTGCAGCCGGTGCACGCCCCTCTCCCCTCGTGGGCACCGGGGCGTCCGGGCCGGGGCGGGCCTCATCGGTCCCTCGGGTCCCGTCTTTGTCATACGGGGTTCGACAGCGCCTCGGGCCCCTGATGCTTCCCACTGCATGTAACGGCCGAGGCCCTTGGGGCACGGTAATGTGGATAATTTTTTAACCTGTCATTGTTTCCCCGAGTTCGTGCCTAGCCCAAGGGAGATCGCCCAGTCAGTCAGGGTTTTCACGAGGAAGCACAACTCCTGGTTCAAGGATTCGATACCCCTCATCGCGTCTGAGAACGTGATGAGTCCGCTCGCGCGCGAGGTCATGAACTCCGACCTGCACAACAGGTACGCTGAGGGGTTGCCGGGCAAGCGCTACTACCAGGGGAACATATTCGTGGACGAGATCGAGAGCGTCTGCGAGTCCCTGGCCAAGGATGTCTTCTCCTGCAGGTTCGCCGATGTCAGGCCGACCTCGGGGACCGTCTGCAACCTCGCGGTCCTGATGGCCCTCGCGAAGCCGAGGGACAAGATGACCACCGTCGCGCTCTCTGACGGAGGCCACATCTCCCACGCCAAGATAGGCGCCACAGGCCTGCGCGGGGTCAAGACGTTCAACTACCCGTTCGACGAGGACGCGATGAACATTGACGTCGCGGGCACGAAGCGCCTGATCCGCGAGGTGAAGCCAAGGATCGCGCTCTTCGGCCAGTCCGTCTACCTCTTCCCGACTCCGCTGGACGAGGTCAAGGAGGTGTTCGACGAGGTCGGCTGCATGACCTGGTACGACGGCGCCCACGTCCTCGGCCTCATCGCGGGCAAGAGGTTCCAGGACCCGATGCGTCAGGGGATGGACGTCGTCTCCGGGAGCACGCACAAGACGCTCCCCGGCCCGCAGCACGGCGTCATACTGTCGGACCTCGCCAAGGACGGTCTCGAGTCCGGCCTCAGGAGGGGAGTGTTCCCTGGCGTGACGAGCAACCACCATCTCCACTCTGTCGCGGCGCTCGCCGTCACCCTGGCTGAGACGAAGGAGTTCGGGGAGGCCTACGCCGACCAGACCGTCAGGAACGCCAAGGCCCTCGCTCTGGCGCTCCACTCCAGGGGCATGGACGTGCTCTGCGAGAAGCGCGGGTTCACGGAGTCGCACACGATCGTGGTCGATGTCGAGGAGTTCCAAGGGGGCGCGAAGGTCGCCAAGGCCCTGGAGTCCGCCAACATCATCGTCAACAAGAACCTGCTCCCGTGGGACTCGAACCCCGTGCGGCCCTCAGGCGTCCGGATGGGCTCTCAGGAAGTCACCCGACTGGGCATGAAGGAGAAGGACATGGACAGCGTCGCGGAGCTCATCGTCCGCGTCGCCAAGGGCGAGGCCCCGGAGAAGGTCAAGGCCGAAGCGGCCGCGCTGAAGAGCTCATTCACGAAGGTGCACTACTGCTTCTTCGAGGGCGAAGAGGCGTACGACTATCCGTCATACGACGGCGACCTCTAGGTTCGAGGGCCCGATAGGCGGGACTCCATGATTTAATAAGGCCCGTTCCGCTCTATCTCTACTGATAAGGGATGGCTGCTAGCATCCGTGCGGTCCAGGCCGCTATCGCCGTCGTGAACGTCCTCATATTCGCCCTCGTGTTCACCAGCGTGTGGCCTTTTCCCAGCGGCGACTTCGACGTGAACCTGCCGTCCGCCAGCGAGGTCCAGTGGGCGTATGAGGCTGGCGAGGTCACGGTGTCGGCCCCGTACTCGATAGACAACGGCGGCTTCTACGACGTGTCCGATCTCGTGATATCCTACGATGTCAGGAACTACACGAACGCGCCGGTCCACTCGGGCGAGATCGACATAGGCACCCTGCCCGCTGGACAGGTCACGTCCGACACGATCGACTTCTCGTTCCCGCTCCTCGAGATGTACGATTCCGGGGACACCTGGATGGTGTTCAACGACGACTTCCTCAACTTCGAGGTGGAGGTCTCGTGCTATTACACCATGAAACTCGTGCACTTCTACGCCGAGTACAAGGTGAGCGTCCCCTGGGACGCCCTCATCCGGGAGGCCGCCATAGACGGCGCATCGAGCGAGGACGGACAGCTGCTCATAGACTACCACGTCATCACGTCCGAGCTCCTGAGCGGGCCGGCCTATGTCACCGCGTACCTGTACAACGGGACCGACCTCCTCTCGAACGAGTCGGGGACCGTCGCCCTGGGCGGGTACCACGCGGGGACGCTGGCCTTCGACCTGCCGCTGTCGGCCGTCCCCGACCGGATGGTCCTGACGGTGCAGGCTTACGAATTCTCGGTCACGGAGACCGTCGCGTTCGACCCGGGGTGGCTCGCGTGAGCGGGAAGAGCAGGGCCTCCGACGCCGTGTGGACCGCCTTCACCGAGTCACTCAGGTTCATCGTCGTCCCCCTCATCCTCATAGACCTCGTCACGAACAACTACCCCCAGCTCGCGACGGCCTTCATGCCGCAGATCGAGATGTTCGTCCTGTTCTTCGGGGGCATGATAGTCGCGTCCAGCACGCTCGAGTCGGGGCACAGGGCGGGGACGTACAAGCGGCTCCTGTTCGGCCTCTGCGCGTTGGTCTTCGTGTGCATGTGGCTGTTCATCCTGTTCGGCGGCGGCGTGGTCGAGTTCACCTACGGCCCGTATTTCGTGCTCTTCGACATGACCCCGATAGTCTACATCATCATGCTGGGCATCTTGCTCAAGGGCATCCTGGTGTACATGACCTTCTCGACGAACCACAAGGCCGAGGTCGAGCGGGCCAGGAAGCGCAGGGTCGAGGATGCCGAGAGGGCGCGCGCCCACGCGGCGAAGGCGGGGAGCGCCAAGGCCCGCCCGACGGGCCGGACGCCCTCGTTCGAGAACATGTCATCCGCGGAGTACGATGTGACCGCGGACGAGTCCGTCGGGTACACTCCGGCGCCCTACGTGAAGGACCTGCCCAAGGGGATGAAGATATGCGAGGTCTGCGGCGCCCAGGCCCCGATGAACGCCTACGTGTGCAAGAACTGCGGCACGTGGTTCCCGAGCGATTCAGTCATCTAGGCGCGCCCTTCAGGGACTCCAGGAGCTCGCACGCCTTGCATCTCCCGGACGCCGTGGGCTCGCCGCACTGGCAGGCGCCGAGCGCCGCTGGCTCGAAGCGCCTCTCGAGGGCCGGCCGGATCTCGTCGTAGCTCCTCAGCATCGAGTGCCTCGTCCCGGGGAACTGGTCCTCGAGCCGCGCGATGACCGCCCTGAACTCGTTCCTGACCGCCTCGGGCGCGTAGGGGCACTCGAGGTCGTGGAACTCGAGGCCGTTCACGATCGCGTAGAGCAGGGACTCGCTCTCAGGTATCGTCCTCAGGGGCTGTATCCTGGGCACTAGCCCCGGTTGGATGTGCCTGTGAGGGCCGAGCCTCGCGAGCCTCTCGACATCGCCTCTGGCGAAGTTCATCAGGATGGACTGAGCGGTGTCGTCCAGGTTCAGCCCGGTGGCGAGGTGTGTCGCCCCCCAATCGCGGGCCGCGGAGTTCATGGCCCTGCGCCTGAGGACTCCGCAGTAGCTGCAGGCGGACTGCTCCCTCGCCTTCTTCGATATCTCGTCCATGGTGGTCCCGTACAGGTCCTTGAACGACACGACCTTGTGCTCCAGCCCGAGGCGGGAGCACGCCCTGGAGACGATTGGTATGGACGACCCCCTGTACCCCGCGATGCCCTCGTCGACCGTGACGGCGCACATGGCGAGGCCCTTCCGCCCACCGAGGATCCTGTGCACGAGCTCGAGCGCGACCGTGCTGTCCTTGCCGCCGGAGACGGCGACCGCGAGCCTCTCGCCTCCCTTGAGGTCCAGCTGCTCCCGTATCTCGTGCTTCACCCTCCTCTCGACGAATTCGGAGAAGTGCTGGGCGCACAGGTGGGCGCCGCTGTACCTGATGAACACGACCGATTGCCTGCCGCACTTGTCGCAGGGAGTCACTGGCTTCGGATGCGGAATCCGCGTATATTATCCCTCGTTTCGCGCAGGCACCACTAAGGTATTAGTAAGGTGATGGCATTCGAGAACCGCTGACTCCCATGCAGGATGTCTGGATAGAGAAGCACCGGCCGAAGAGGCTGAAGGATGTCATAGGCCACAGGAGCATAGTCGAGAGGCTGTCCTCCTACGTGAAGACCAGGAGCATGCCGCACATGCTCTTCGCGGGCCCGGCCGGCACGGGCAAGACGACCTGCGCTATCGCGCTCGCTCGGGAGCTCTACGGCGACCAGTGGAAGGACAGCTTCATCGAGTTGAACGCCTCGGACGAGAGGGGCATAGACATCGTCAGGGGCAAGATCAAGGACTTCGCCCGCGCGGCGTCGATCAGCCAGGCGGACTTCAAGATTATATTCCTCGACGAGGCCGACTCCCTCACATCGGACGCCCAGGCGGCCCTGAGGAGGACCATGGAGCGCTACACCCAGACATGCCGGTTCGTCCTGTCGTGCAACTACTCCTCCAAGATCATAGAGCCCATCCAGTCCAGGTGCGCCGTGTTCAGGTTCAGGCCCCTCAGCGAGGCGGACGTGAGGAGCTGCCTCGTGAGGATAGCAGAGGCTGAGGGCGTGGAGGTGACCGACGACGGGTACAACGCCGTGGTCGAGCTCGCCCAGGGGGACCTCAGGAAGGCGACCAACATACTCCAGGTCGCGGCGTCCGGCGGGCGCAAGGTCGACCCTGAGACGGTCTTCGAGTCCACGGAGAACATCCGGCCGTCCGAGGTCAAGGAGCTGCTGGCCGTCGCGCTCAAGGGCAACTTCATGGCCGCGAGGAGCAGGCTGGACGACCTGATAGTCAGCCACGGCCTGTCCGGAGAGGACATCGTGAGGGCCATACACAAGGCCGTCTTCGAGCTGCCAGTGTCCGAGGAGTCCAAGATACGGCTCGTGGACCGCGTGGGCGAGGCGGAGTTCAGGATGGTGTCCGGCTCTAGCGATAGGATACAGCTCGAGGCGCTGCTGGCCCACTTCTGCAATGAGGGCAGGACGGCGAAGTGACGCCTGGGCCAGATGCGTGCGCCCCCGGAATGGTTATATACGGCTAACGGTTTGGCCCAGCTGAGGCGCGCACATGGCAAGATTCCCCGAGGCCGAGGCCAGGAACCTCATCAAGAAGATCTGCATGAACTGCAACGCTAGGAACGCCATCAGGGCGACCAGGTGCAGGAAGTGCGGCTACAAGGGCCTCAGGATCAAGACGAGAGAGGCCAAGAAGGCCTGATCCGTCGCGCTGGCTCGGTCCGGCGGTCGCGCGCGTCCTTATGATTCTACAACGCGCACGCTGATTTGTGAAATAAGAAAAAGGGTGGAGGGGACTCCACCGCAGTTGGGCATCACCCTTTGGTTACACCTCTCCTCTTCCTCTAAAAGAGCGAACCAAATTGGTATCCTTGAATGTCTTCCATGTTCATTAACCCTTTTGTTCCCCTGGCGAGGACATTTTTGATAAGTGTCAAGGGTTTCGGCCTTACACATGGCGGTTGTACCAAAAGAATGTTCATATTTGAAATTTGTCAATGTATCTGCATGTGGCGTTTCCTCCACTCGGAGATGAAGGTCATCCTCGGATTGGTCGAGGACGCGGACAGGACTGACGCTGAGATCGCAGATGTCTACGGGATGAACAAGGGGACCGTGGCCGCGGTGAGGAGGAGGCTCGTCGACTCCGGCGCGGTGACGTTCGTCAACGTGCCGGCGTTCAACAAGCTGGGATGCGAGCTGATGGCGTTCCACTCGGGCACAATGGACCCCGCGGTCGAGGCGGACTCGAAGACGAACAACTACCTCGAGTTCTGCGACAGCTCCCCGAACGTGTTCCACGGGATCGTGGGCGGGGGCCATGTCTCTCTGCACGCGGTCTTCCGGGACGTGACCGAGCTGGAGACCTTCCTGCAGGGCCACAACAAGTTCTTCTCGGGGACCAGGAGACCCTCCAAGGCGAAGCTGGACACCGTCATGTTCCCCTATCGGATCACCCGGGGGACGTACCGGATGAACTTCGCCCCGACCGTCCACAGGTTCTTCGAGATCGATGCCCCCGCGCCCAAGGCGAGGCTGTCGACCTTGGAGGAGATCACCGAGCCGGACCTCTCGGAGAACGAGAGGAACACCCTCCTGGAGCTCGTGGCCAGTCCGTTGTCCTCGGACAGGCAGCTCGCGTCCAAGGTCGGCCTCTCCAGGCAGGCGGTCACCAGGATCAGGCGGGTGCTCTTCGAGGAGGGGTACCTCGCGAAGGTATGCGTCCCTCACCTCTACAAGTGGGGCTTCGAACTCTACGTCGTCTCGCACGCCAAGTTCAGCATGGACATGCGGTGGGACATCAGGGTCAAGAGCCAGCCGAGCGAGACCTCGGACCTCCCCTTCTTCTCGCTGTCGAAGGCGGAC
>JAUPMC010000025.1 GCA_030836605.1 Thermoplasmatota archaeon
AGCCCCGAGGAGACCCCGTACGCGCCTTCGAGCATCGCGTCCGCGAGGAGCTTGTTCATCTCCCCGAGCTCGTCGTCTGACGGCGGGCGGTCATCCGCACCGATGACCCCCAGCCTGAGGGTGTCCGCACCCACCAATGACGCGACGTTCACGGAGGTCCTGAGGTCCGACAGCCTGAGGAGGTACTCGTCGAACGTCGACCAGTCCACATCCACCCAAAGACTCTTGTTGGATTCGGCATAGACTTTCCTCGCGAGTCCGACCAACGGCGCGGCGGACCCCCCGCAGTTGCCGACGAGCTCCGTCGTGACGCCCTGACGTATCTTGCTCTCCGCGAGCGGGCAGCTGAGAAGGTACGTGTCCGAGTGCGTGTGGATGTCCACGAACCCCGGGCAGACCACCATCCCCTCGGCCTGGATGGTCATCGCGCCCTTGCTCTCAGAGGCCTTGCAGAGCTCGGAGATGCGCGTGCCGCCGATGGCCACATCGGCCTTCACTCCAGGCGAGCCCGTCCCGTCTATGACCGTCCCGCCCGTGATGATGATGTCGTGCATGTCCTCACCCGCGATGTATCCATCTGGCTCAGGGTCTCTGACAGTATTCTGGCGGTGCTTATTTAATGATTCGCGGGGTCCGGAAAGAATAATATGCGCAAGGACCGTTCCGAGGCGCGATGAGATACGAGTTCGGTTTCATGAAGTATCACGGTTGCGGAAATGACTTCATCGTCAAGGACGAGATGGCCGTAACCCGCACGCCTGACGCGGACAGGAGCGCGATGGCCAAGTTCCTGTGGAACAGGAACTTCTGGGTGGGCGCTGACGGCGTGATCTTCGTCGAGGTCGCGCCCGAGGTCGACGGCTCCATGAGGCTTTTCGAGCCCGCGGGGAACGAGGCTGACATGTGCGGGAACGGCCTGAGATGCGTCGCCGCATATCTCATGGACAAGCTGGGCAAGGACGAGGTCGATGTACTGACCCGTGACGGGGTCAAGCACGTCGTGAGAGATGGGGATGGCTACAGGGTCGACATGGGCGAGGTCCGGACGACCAGGGCGGACCTGAAGGATTACGTCCCGGACCCAGGCGGACCCGCGGACTCGATGCTCAAGTTCAAGGTGGTCACCGCCTCCGGGACAGAGGAAGGGTCGATAGTAGACACCGGGGAGCCCCACATCGTGCTCTTCACGGGCTCCCTGGATTCCGTGCCCCTGGTCAAGACGGGCGAGCTCGTGAACTGCGACCGGAAGAGGTTCCCGGAGAGCGTGAACATCAACTACGTCCAGGTGACAGGCCCTCACAGCATCAGCATCAGGACGTACGAGAGAGGGGTGTTCAACGAGACCTTGGCGTGCGGGACGGGCGCGACGGCGTGCGCGTGCGTGTCCCTTATGTTGGGGAGGGTGGAGCCAGGCCCGGTCGACGTGCGCACGAAGGGCGGGATGATGAGGATAGAGTTGGGGCCGGACGGACGGGCGGTCATGACCGGCCCCGCTGTTAGGGTTTTCGAAGGAAGGCTCGAGGTAGAGGTCTGAGGCCCCCTCATCCTGCCTTCATCTTCTTCAGGACTTCCTCGGCTGCCTTGAGGGTCGCGTCGACATCCTTGTCCGAGTGCGCCGTGCACGTGTAGAACGGCTTGTCGGGGTGGAAGTGCAGGCCCCTGGTCATCAGTCCGAAGTCGAACTGGGCCCTGAGCGCCGGGTCGCACGCGGCCGCGCGCCGGTAGTTGGAGACGTCGTCCAGGTCGACCTTCGAGCCCTTCTTGGCGAAGAGCACGTTGAATGTCGAGCCGGGTCCGACGGCCTTGGCGTCGAACCCGTTCCTCGCGAACAGGTCGTTGAACCCGTCCCTCAGCCTGTCGGATATGCGGTTCAGGTAAGGGTATGTCTCTGGCAGCTCGAGGACATCCATCGTCGCGTTGCCCGCGGCGAGCACGGTCGGGTGCCCGTTGAACGTGCCCCCATGGAAGACCCTCGCGTCCTTCGGCCTCGTTATCGGGTCGACTACGCTCATGATCTCCTCCTTGCCGATGAACGCCCCGCTCGGGAGCCCCCCGCCTATGATCTTTCCCAGGCAGGTCATGTCAGGGTCCACGCCGTAGGTCGTCTGCGCGCCCCCGTACTTCTCCATCCTGAAGCCGGACATCACCTCGTCGAATATCAGCACGATCCCCAGGTCCTCCGTGACCTCCCTCATCGCCTTGATGAAGTCGGGCTTGGCGGGCACGAAGCCCCTCTGGACCGGCTCCATTATGACCGCGGCCAGCTCGTCCTTGTTCTTCTTCAGGAGCTTCTCGGTGCTCTGGATGTCGTTGAACGGCAGCACGAGCGTGTCCTCGAGCGTGTCCTCAGATGTCCCGTAGGACGAGCCGATGGAGCAGGGCGCGGTGTCCGGGCCCCTCACATCGGCCGAGGGTGTGAGGCTGATCAGCGCCTGGTCGTAGCAGCCGTGGTAGTGCCCCTCGAACTTGGCGACCTTCGTCTTCTTCTTGAACCCCCTCGCGACCCTGAGGCCGTGCAAAGTCGCCTCGAGCCCCGAGTTGGTGAACCTGACGCGCTCGCCGCACGGGAATATCTTCGACAGCCTCTCCGCCATCTTCGCCTCTCCCTCGTGCGGCGCGCCGAATATCAGGCTGCCGTCCGAGTCCATCTGCTTCCTGATGGCCGCGTTGACCCTCGGGTCGCCGTGGCCCAGGATCAGGGGGCCGAAGCAGAGCATGTAGTCGATGTACTCGTTCCCGTCAAGGTCCCAGACATGCGACCCCTTGGCCTTCTTGAGGTACAAGGGGTACGGCCCGTAGAACTTCACGTTGCCCGTGACGCCGCCCGGGAGGAACTTCCTCGCGTGCTCCGACCACTGCGCACTCTTCCTGGTCTTCGCCTTGTACTCCGCGACTGGATCGAAAGGAGCCATGGCCTCACCCGAGGTATGTCTTCTGCGGGTCGAGGGAGCGGAGCGTCGCTATCTCCTTCTCCGTCGGCGCGGGGGTCGCCTCGAGCTTGTCGGCGACCTTGAGCTTCCACGGGGTGTTCTCCTGGACCTTCTCGATCGTCGCCCCAGGCTGGAGGGCCACGACCATCATCTCGCCGGTCTCGGGGTCGAACTTCATGGTGCACAGGTTCGTGATCACCGCGTACGGCCCCCCACCCTGCAGCCCGAGCTTCCTCCAGTTCTCCTTCCCGTCTACGAACCCAGGGCTCGACTTGAAGTCCACCTTCTCCACGAACCGCCTCTTCTCGTGGGGCGTGATCACGATGATCTTCTTGACGTTGGACGCGATGTCGCACGCGCCCCCGCTGCCCGGAAGCCTGACCTTCGGGGTCTTGTAGCTCCCGATGACCGTGGAGTTGATGTTCCCGTACTTGTCGATCTGCGCGCCGCCCAGGAACCCGACGTCTATCCTCGCGCCCTGGAGGTAGTACGCGAACTGCTCGTACATGGAGCAGACGCTCTTCGCGCCCGTGACGAGGCACGGGTCCCCTATCGACAGAGGCATCCTGCTCGGGTTGGAGCCGACCGCGCCGGACTCGTAGACCATGTTCAGCCCGGGCGCCTGCAGCTTCTTCGCCAGGTTCGCCGCGAGGTTCGGTATGCCCACGCCCACGAGTACCGTCTCCTTGTCCTTGAGCTCCCTTGCCGCAACAATCACCATCAGCTCGCTCGGTGTAAAGTCCGTCATCGTCTTCAGCCTCCTCACACGCTCCCGTAGCTCACGGGCGTGCTGTATGCGGTCCTGGGGGCCAGCTTCAGCAGCTTGGACGAGGGCAGCTTCCTCATGTACTCCGCCCTGTCCTGGACCCCGTATACCCATTCGTCCAGGTATTTCACGGTCGACTCGTGCTCCTTTGTGATGTCGTCCCACTGCATGTAGAACTCGTTGTCCCTGTCGTAGTACCCCTGCGTGTACGACGGGTGCGCGCACCACGGCTCGTGCACGACCGCGTGCACTATGAAGTCGGGTATGAGCGTCCTGTTGGGGTCGGACCTTATGACCGACTCGTCCACTATCTCCTCGCAGCTTATGATGACCTTCTTGGAGGCGAAGGCTGCGTCCTTCTGCTCGCCTATGATCCCCCATATGTGCGAGTTCCCGTTGACGTCCGCGCGCTGGACGTGGACGACGGCCACATCCGGGTTCAGCGGCGGCACCGTCGAGACGACCTCGTCGCTGTACGGGCTCTTGATGGTCTTGATGAGCGGGTTCTCCGGGGGCAGGTCGGACCCGATGTTGGTCCGCATCGGCAGGAAGGGCATCTTGGTCGCGCCCGCGAACAGCCTGCCGGACAACCCGAAGTGCGTGTA
>JAUPMC010000026.1 GCA_030836605.1 Thermoplasmatota archaeon
GCTCCGACCTTGCTCGGCATCGAGCTCGCTGGGGACCGCTTCCAGCTCCAGTTCGACATCTCGCACGCGCCTCTCGCGGACTCAGCGTACTCCGACTTGGGGTACGAGGTGTCGGCTGACATCACGGCGCAGAGGGGCGTGGACACGACCGCCCTCAAGGTGGTGTACAGGTCCGATGGCGGGGCGTGGGAGGAGTCCGCCATGTCCGAAGGCGCATCCAACGACACATATGTCGGGACGATTCCCTCCCAGCCGGCCGGGAGCGTAGTCGAGTACTACATATTCGCTGAGGACCTCGGGGCCGTGGAGCTCACCAGCCCCAGGTACGCACCGTACGACGTGCACACCTTCACGGTGTTAGGTGGGTCCAACGCCGCTCCGGTGGCGGACGCAGGGGAAGACGTCACGATAGCGAGCGGGGACGAGGTCCTATTCGACTCGGCCGGCTCCAGCGACGACGCGGGCATCGTGAGCTACACTTGGACGTTCGTGTACAACGGCTCCGAAGTGTCCCTGGACGGCCCGTCGCCCTCGTTCAGGTTCTGGACCGCGGGGGTCTACGCGGTCACGCTCAACGTGACGGACGCGCAGGGCTCGTACGACACGGACACAGTGCTCGTGATGGTAGAGATCACCGCGATCCCGGAGTTCACGACCGTGCTGCTGCCCATCGGGGCGGTGCTCGCGGTCTTCCTGGTCATTCGAGCGAGACGACCCTGAGGCTCCTCGCCCTGGGGCACGCGACATCGCTGGTCTCGACCGAGAGGATCTTGCACTTCATGCCCTCGACGGCTCCGAACGGGTTGCACAGCCTGTAGTTGGGGCACCCGACCGCGCCGCAGTCGCTCTCCTGGTATGTGATCACGGACCCTTCCAGGGCGGCCCTGGTGGGCAGGGCGGCCTTCGTGGGTATCCTCTCCACCTCGACGACCCTCACTCCGCCCTCGTGCACCTTGCACTCGTGGTGGAGCTCCCGGACGTCGCTGACCCTGTACCGCCTGTTCTCGTCAAGGTGGAAGCATATGTTCCTGACCTTGCACTCCCTGCACTCGGCCAACGGGCCCTCGAAGACGAACTCGAACCCTCTCCTGCACTGAAGCTCTCCGACGACAGTCACCAGCACCATTCGCGAAACCTCCCATCATATCACTTTCGTGATCGTCGCCAGGCGCTCAGCGGCGTCTCGTGTCAGGCCTCGGTCCCCGAGGATGGTGTACCGGTCCTTCCTCAGCTCGTGCGCGTGCACGAGCGCGTCTATGACCTGTTCCTTCGAGACCCCGAGCTCGGTGGCGCTCGTGGGGGCTCCGATGAGCTGGAGGGCGTCCCGTATCCTCTGCCAATCCCCTCCGTGAAGGTACATCATCATGACTGTCCCGACGCCGCACTGCTCTCCGTGGAGGGCCTTGCCCGGCGCGATCCTGTCGAGAACGTGAGAGAACATGTGCTCCGACCCGCTCGTGGGGCGGGAGGAGCCCGCGACCGCCATGGATATCCCGGAGATGATGATGGGCCTGATGGCGACCCAGACGCTGTCCTCCAGGTTGGGTTTGATGGACGCGGCGTTCTCGATGATGGCCTCGGCCGCGTACTTGGCCAGGTTCGCCGCGCTCGAGCTGATCTGCTCGCCCCTGAGCCTGTCCGCGAGCTGCCAGTCCAGGATGGCCGCGGTGTTGGATATCACATCTGCGCACCCTGAGGCCAGGAGCCTGTAGGGCGCCTTGAAGATGATCTTCGTGTCGGCGACTACCCCGAGCGGCACGCTCGCGTTCAGGGAGAGCGAGTTGCCGCCGTCCTTGATGGAAGCCCTGGGGCTGGCGATCCCGTCGTGGGCCGCCGATGTCGGCACGCTGAGGAACGGTTTCTTGAGGTTGAACGACGCGAGCTTCGCGAGGTCTATCTTGCTGCCTCCGCCCACGCCCAACAGGAAGGACGCCTTGACGTCCTTGGAGACCTCCTCGACCTTCACGAGGTTGGTCCTGCTCGCCTCACCGACGACGGTCTTCTGCACCTCGAAGCCCTTGTCGTGCAGGATCGCCTCGACCTGCTTGGCCGCGAGCTCGCCGGTCGTCTGTCCGGTGACGATGAGGGCGGTCCCCTCGAGCTCGAACTCCTCGCACATGGTCCCCGTCTGCTCGAGGACGTCGTGTCCAGCGAGGACCTGCCTGGGGAAGCTCATCGCCCTGACCTTGGTGAATCCGTCCGACATCGATGCGCACCTGTCTTCGCAGTGATATGTTCGCCACGTTCTTCAACTTATCGGGTTGTATCGTGTGCCTAGAATATATGTACTGGCTGGGCCCGGGTCTCACCGCGCGGACAGCCGCTGCATCTTCTCGATCAGGTCGTCCATCCGGAAGGGCTTCGGGAGGAACTCCGCGGCCCCCGCGTTCCTGGCGTCGCTCTCGATGAGCACGTCCGCGCTCACGAAGATTATCTTCTGGGCCGGGTTGTTCCTGATGATCTCCTTCGTCGCCTCGACGCCGTTCATGACGGGCATGCGGTGGTCCATGATGATGATGTCGGGCTTCTCCGGGGACGAGACATACCTCTTCACGGCCTCCTCGCCGTCGAACGCGGTCCCGACTATCTTGTATCCCCTGAGCTGTAATATGTCCCTGTAGAGTTCGACGATGAACAGCTCGTCGTCGACTATCATGACTGAGGTCATGACGCTTCAGCCCCCTTCAGCGCGACGTCGAAGACGCAGCCGGCGCCCCCATCGGTGTCGATGGCGCGCGCCCCGAAGGTCCCGCCGAGCGCCCGGGTGATACTGCCGGCGAAGGCCGCCCCGGAGACCCTGGCCATCTTGGATATGTCAGGAGGGGCGAGGCGCGCGAAGACGGAGTCGCCCACGCCCTGGGGCATGACCGCCGTCCCCGAGGCCACCGTGATGTGCCAGCAGGGCTCCCCTCCGAGGGAGCCCTCGCGGGCCTTCACCTCTATGGCCGCCTCCTCCTCGGGGCTCAGCTGCACAAGGTTGACCAGGAGGTTCATGAACAGGTCCTGGACGCACTGCCCGCCCTGGACCTTCGCCCCGGCCGCCACCTCAGAGGCGTCGACCGTGACCCGTTTGAAGGGGAACATGCTGGAGATGTCGTCGACGACAGAGGCGAACATGTCCGGCAGGCTCACGTGCGCGGCCAGCATCTCGCCCTTGCGGGTGGAGTAGATGAAACGCCTGACGCTGTCCAGGAGCATGGATGACGCCTTCACCTGAGATGCCGCCAGCTCGGCGAACTCCTTGGTCTTCCGTTCGTCCCCGGGCTGCCAGTGTATCAGCTCGAGGTAGCTCAGCGTCGCCTGGTTCTTGTTGAGTATGTCGTGGCTGAGCAAGTCCATGAGAACGCTCAGCTCTTCGGGCCCGACGCATCTTCCGACGTTAGCCAATTGAAGCCCCTCGGGGTGTGCCCTACGGGCAAGCCAACGGCCTGAGGCCTTATCTAGTTTTTCGGGGCAATCTCAATAATCGGAATGAGGGCCCTGCCGTGCTCGTCACGCGCCGAAGTCCTCGAGTGTGACCTTCGGGGGCGCGGACTCCTCCTGCGTGCCCTCCCCGACCCACCGCCAGTAGTTCTTCGGTAGGGGCTCGGTCGAGTACCTCGGGTCCCTCTTGGACTCCAGGTGCGCGATGTCCGTGAGGAGTGTCCAGTACCTGCTCGCGTCCTTCCTCGTGAGCTTCTCCGGGAACCTCTTCCTGGAGTCGACCAGGATCTCGTTGTTGAAGCAGATGTGGACCGTCTCGTCCCCCAGGAGGGCGATGGTGTGCCCGGGCCGCTTCTTGGCGAAGTGCCTCAGGACGAGGTCGGCTATGTCGTGTTCGAGGCTCGCCCTGCCCACGAGAACCTTGTTCTTGTCGTCCTCCTGCAGCGTGATGTACCCCTTCGCCCTCCGGAACTCCCCGGTCACGCGCCTTATCCTGTCCATCATCTCCTTCGACTCAGGGCTGTTCTGGGCGAGGTATCCCCTCGTCCCCTCCTTCTC
>JAUPMC010000027.1 GCA_030836605.1 Thermoplasmatota archaeon
CCCAGAATTTGAAGCTGGTGTCCTTGGCGAGGATATCCGCCGCGAGGTCGTACGCTTTCAGGAGCTTCGTGGTGCACGCGTCCACGGAATAGTCCCTGGCTGAAGCCACCGCGTTCATCTTCATCGAGCTGGCCCTCGCGAGGCACCTCCTGATGCCATCGGCGCACGAGTCCTCCTCGAACAGGCACCCGTTCTTCCCCTCGGTCACGAACTCGGGTATGGCCCTGCATCTTATCCCTGCGACCGGGGTGCCGGACGCGAGCGCCTCGAGGACCACGAGGCCCTGGGTCTCGAAGGTGGACGCGATGGCCAGGATGTCGCATGTCGCGTAGGCCTTCGGCAGGTCCTCGTCCGGGAGGAACCCCGCGAACACGACCCTGTCCGAGACCCCGAGGCTCTGCGCCAAGGCCTTGTAGTGGCCCGCCGCCGGGCCGTCCCCCGCCACGAGCAGCCGCAGGTCAGGCTCGTCCCGCTTCAGCTGCACCATGGCCTTGAGCACGATGTCCAGCCTCTTCTCCATCGACAGCCTGCCCACATGGAGGACGACCCTGTGCCCGTCGAGGCCGAACCGCTTCAGGAAGCCCCTGTCGTAGTTCCTGGGCGAGAACCTCGTCAGGTCTATCCCCGTCGGGACGACCTCGCACGCGTGCATCCTCACACCGTTCGCGAGCAGCTCCTCCTTGATCGGCGCGGAAGGCGCGATGACCAGCTCCGACCTCGCCATCATGTTCCTGAGGTATATCCAGACCGCGGGCACCAGGAGGTCGTCCCGCATCGGCAGGAACGAGTAGTACTTCACCGCCTCGTTCGCCATCGTGTGGAACGTGATCACGTGGGGTATGTCCATCGCCCTCGCGGCCGTGAGGCTCAGTATGGCCATGGACGCGACCCCGTGACAGTGGAGGACGTCTACCTTCTCCTTCCTGAGGCACTCCATCATCGTCGGCGCGGCGTAGATGACCCTGTACCCCTTGTAGGACCTGAACTCGATGGACGGGAAGTAGTGGACGGTCCTCGGGTACTCCACCTTCTTGGGCGTTTCCGGGGCGAACACCACGACCTCGTGCCCCTTCGCCTCCAGGCCCTTGATCTGGGTCTCCATGGACACGACCGCGCCGTCCACGGTGGGGTAGAAGGAGTCCGCGAACATCGCCACCTTCATCCAGTCACCCTCTCGGCCTGCCAGCGACTATCCTCTCCAGCTTGAAGAGGACTTCCTGGGGCGACCCGCCCAGGAGCCTGATCATGGGCTCCTTGCCGACGCCGCCCCTGTCGAATATGATGTCCGGGACGCCCCCGCGCCTGTCTATCGCGTCGAGCACCCCCCAGGTCATGGACGACACGCCCTTCGGCTCCCTCGCCCTGTCGAAGGACGTCACTGACAGCTTCGCCCTCCTGCACAGGGCCAGGTTGTCCTCGGAGTACTTGATGTTGAGGGCGCACCGCGCCTCCGGGTCCCGGGACGACGCCGCCAGCACGATCCTCGCCACGTGCTTCGAGGCCCCGAACCTCGCGCAGCCTATCCTCCTGGCCTTGGTCCCGCACCTGACGACCCTCCCGTCGAACGCCGCGACCTCGTCGGGCTCCAGGGCCCCGAGGACCGCGTAGCCCATGTTGGTCCCCACCTCCGGGATCAGCGCCGGGTCCATCACCTGCTCCAGCCTGGAGGCGGCCTCCTCCAGCTCCTGGAGCATCGCGGCCTTCTGCGCCTCGATCCTGAGGACTGCGAGGGGGTTCGCGCACGGCACGCCGAGCCCGACCTTCTCCCGCGCGAGCACCGCCTTGAATATCATCGACTTGGAGGTCCTCACCGCGTCCTCGAGCTCCAGCCCGAGGGCGAGGTTCCCCGCGATCAGGGACGCGAACGCGCACCCTGTCCCGTGCACCTCGACATCGAGCCTGGGGGATGTGACCTTGATGATCCTGCCGTCCCAGCACAGGAAGTCCGCGGCGTCCGGGCCCTTCAGGTGCCCGCCCTTGACGAGGACGGCGTCTGGCCCGAGCTCCATGATCTCGCGCGCGGCCCTCTTCGCGCTCCTCTCGTCCTTGACCTTGACCCCGGAGAGCCTCTCCGCCTCGGGTATGTTGGGCGTGACCAGGGCGGCCATGGGCAACAGTTTGGACATGAGCGCCTCAGCGAACCCCTCCACATGCAGCTCGCCGCCCGTGGTCGCCGCCATGACCGGGTCCACAACGATCGGCGCCCTGACGCCCCTGAGGTGCATGCTGACGGTCTTGACGATGTCCGCGCTGTACAGCATCCCTGTCTTGACGGCGTCGAGCTTCACGTCCTCGAGCACGGACAGGAGCTGGTTCGCGACCTCCGCGGGCGGGATTGGGAAGATGGAAGACACCCTCTTGGTGTTCTGCGACGTGACGCAGGTGACGACGGAGCAGCCGTGGACACCGAGTGCCTCGAACGCCTTCAGGTCGGCCTGCAGGCCGGCGCCCCCCACGGAGTCAGAGCCAGCAATGGTCAGCGCGTTAGCCATCGGCGGCTCATGGTTTACTGCTCATAAATCACTTGTGCCATCACTCATTGGGGGGGCCTGCTGGGGCCGCACCACCGTTATATACACGATATCCCATCAGAACGCCCTTGATGAAGGCGGAGTCAGGCCATATCGTGTTCAAAGCCAAGTTCAAGTGGAAGGACCTGAAGGGGGTCTTCAGCGAGCTCCTGAAGACCTTCCTGCAGGAGACCGACCAGGTCCCTGACGAGGAGGACATATTCCAGATGTTCCTGCGGATCAACATGATGGACCTCGAGAAGAACAGGAAGCCGGAGGGCTTCAACAGGCGCGGCCGCCTGAGGCTGGTCTTCCCGCTCACGCCCGACCGCAAGGAGATGTACGTCAGGTCGGAGATAAAGACGGCCGAGGTCGTCAGGGTCACCGAGAAGCTCAGCAGGATGCTCAAGAAGGCGGGGGTCTCCCACACGGTGGAGTGGGACCAGCTGCGCCACCTTCAGCAGCCGCAGGCCTGACGCCCAGGCCGACGGGTCCCACCGCCCAGGGTCGCTGCTCACATGGATCTCAAGAAGCGCGTGGGGGATGCCGTGACGGACGGTCGCTCCCTCGACGGGATGAGACGTTCTTTTAAGACGATCAGGGACCGGCAGGCCAAGAACGCCCCGCGGATACCCGACCTGGACGCGCGCAAGGACCGGCTCAGGAAGGTCAAGGAGGCGTCCGTCGGCGACATGGAGCTGCTCCAGCAGGCCATGTCCACGCTCAGGGAGAACGGGTTCAGGGTCGTCCTCGCGAAGACCCGGGAGGGCGCGCTCAGGGCCATCGGCGAGGAGGTCAAGGGCCAGAGGCTGGTCGTCAAGTCGAAGTCCAACGTGACGAAGGACCTGCATCTCGCGGAGCACCTCGGGAAGGCGGGGGTCGAGGTCATAGAGACGGACCTGGGCGACAGGATCATACAGCTGGCTGGATGCCCGGCGGCGCACCCGACCGGGCCGGCCTGCCACTTGACCCGGCAGGAGATCGCGAGGCTGTTCACATCCCACTTCGGGCGCGAGATCGGGGACGACCCGATGGAGCTCACGTCCGTCATGAGGGACGAGATTGCGGCCTACATGTCCGAGGCCAGGGTGGGCATCACCGGGGCGAACGCCATCACGGCCTCCGAGGGCGCCGTGGTGATTGTGCACAACGAGGGGAACGCGGCCAAGTGCGCGATGCTCCCGGACAAGCACATCATCGTCACCACGCCTGACAAGGTCGTCCCGACGCTCGAGGACGCCATGGGCGTCGTGAAGCTCCAGACGTACCTGTCCACGGGCAAGATACTCAGCTCGTTCATCAATGTCATAACCGGCCCCAGCTACACGGCCGACATCGAGAAGCAGGTGTACAAGGGGATGCACGGCCCGAAGGAGGTCGTGATAGTGCTGGTGGACGACGGCCGCCTCGCCGCGGAGGACAAGGAGGCCCAGTACTGCATCGGCTGCGGGATGTGCCTGCTCGAGTGCCCGGTGTACGACGTGGTCGGCCCGCTCTTCGGGAGCGCGGGGCACATGGGTGGCCAGGGCGTGTACCTGACCGGCTCGCTCGGCAAGATGGACGAGTCGCTGGCCGCCGGGCTCTACCTGTGTTCGGGGTGCGGGGCGTGCGCCGAGGTCTGCCCCTCCCGGATCGACACGAAGCTGGGCGTGAGGCGCCTGCGCGGGTCGAGCCGCGCCTCGAAGGCCGGCACGAGGCCGGAGCACGACGATGTCGTGGCCAGCCTCAGGAACTACGACAACCCGTGGAAGGTCCCGAGGTCCCAGAAGGCGAAGTGGTCCGAGGGGCTGGGGCTCAGGCCCAAGGGCGACGTGCTGTACTTCGCGGGGTGCTCGACCTCCCTCCTGTTCCACGAGACGGGCGGGAAGATGGTCGGGGTCTTGAGGGCGGCGGGCGTCGAGCCCGCCTACCTCGGCAAGGCGGAGAGGTGT
>JAUPMC010000028.1 GCA_030836605.1 Thermoplasmatota archaeon
CATATTTCTAGGACATAGTCATCCAGGCCGATAGATGGAACTCGCTTGGCTGCCTTTCTCACTCGCGACGATCCTGTTCTACGGCCTCGGCCAGGTCTTCGTCAAGGAGACCAGGACGCAACTGTCGTCCGCGAACTACCTCCTGCTGTTCGGCGGGAACATAGGCGCCATCTGGGCGGTCTACTGGTTCTTCTTCCACGAAGGCACGTCGTACGAGGCCTCCGTCTGGATACAGGCGGTCATCGCGGCGGCGCTCTCCGGGGCGGCGTACCTGACGTTCTACGAGGCGGTCAAGCACGGCAAGGTCAGCATCGTCGGCACGGTCGCGGGGGCGTACGCGCCCTGGACCGTCCTCCTGGCACTGCTGTTCCTCGGCGAGGAGATGAGCTACGGCGAGGGCGCCGGGGTCGCACTCGTGGTCGGTGGCATGCTCCTCTTCACCTACAACCCCGGGAACGGGAATGACAAGCGGACCGAGACGAGGGGGATCCTGCTGGCCGTGTGCTCCCTGTTCCTCTGGGGGACCTCCGCGACCGTCGCCAAGGGCGCGATAGACGTCATCGGCGACACCAACTTCATCGGGGTGTACGCGGCCGTGTGCCCGGCGATGTGGGCCGTCTACTGGCTGTTCACGACCAAGGGCAAGTTCGAGCTGCCCAAGGCGGACCTCAAGATACTCGAGCTGTCGATGCTGTTCCTCGCGGCCGGCGGGGTCACAATGTACCTCGCGTTCGCGAACGGCGATGTGTCCATAGTCTCGCCCATCACGAACCTGTACCCGGTCCTGACCATCGCAGTCGCCAAGATGAGGCTCAAGGAGAGCCTGACCCTGAAGCAGTACGCGGCGCTCGCGATGCTCCTGGTGGCCATCCCGCTCTTCTCGCTCTAGGCGTTCCTGTACTTCCCGTCGGAGAAGACTATCCGGTCGAACACCTGCAGCTCCTGCCTGGACTTCGAGTGTATGAGCTCGGCGACGATCTCGATGTGGTCCTTGAGCGGGCTCTCGGCCACCTTCTTCCCGAGGGTCTCCTGGAGCTGGTATATCCCAGCCGTGTTGGACATCTTGACATGTATCTGGATCAGCTTGTCCTTGCCCTTGCTGATGTCCACGGACTCGATGGACAGCGCGGACACCGAGTGGATGTCGTGCTTGCCCAGGTCGTACGCCAGCCTGCCCCTGCCCTTGGTGATGTCGCACCCGTCCGCGATGACGACGATGGCCGACTCTATCGTGAGGGCGTTCTCGCTATGGTCGTGAGCGAAGAGCGCGTGCAGTATCTGCTGGATGACCGCGGTCCTCTGCGCGACCTCAGGATATATCTCGGGCAGGAGCCTGTCCAGGATGGACTTCCCGTACATGACGCTGAATGTCTCGTGCTCCACCCTGTGCACCGCGTTGCCTATGTCGTGGAGGATGCAGCCCGTGAGCACGATCAGGTGGGCGTCGTCCTCGGACAGCCCCAGGCCCTTGATCGAGTCCAGCTCCGGCTTCCCGCTCTCGAGCAGTATCTTCAGTATCGTGATCCCGTTGGCCGCGACTATCTTGGCGTGGATCGGCCCGTGGTCGTTGTACCCCAGCTTCCTCACGGCGATGAAGTTCGCCAGGTTCAGGAGCGTGTTCAGCTCCTCGTCCGATGACAGCAGCTGCAGCATCCGCTTGGCCTTCGGGTGGTCCGCCAGGCCCGTCTCCAGGGTCTTGTTCGAGGCCTCCTCGAGGCTCGTGTACGATGACGGCATCTCGAGGCCGTACAGAAGCCCGTTCTCTGTCGTGTTACCGGTCAAGTCCCTCACCTGTCCATGTGGTCGATTCATAATGCGCTAGGAGGTTATTGATACTAGCCTGTCAGGCGCTCAGGATATGAATACCCACAACAGTACATCAATCACTCTTTAGTACATACAAACCACTCTCACGGAGCGACATGTCATACATCGAGGAACTCACGACCGCGCTGGGCAAGGAGAAGGTGCTGGTCGACCCCGCGGAGAGGTTCGTGTACGGCGCCGACTGGAGCCCGCGGACGCCGGACGAGTTCTTCCCCCCGGACGTGGTCATACTCCCCAGGACGACCAGGGACGTGCAGCGCACGATCAAGGTCGCTTACGAGCACGGGATACCCGTCACCGCCGGCGGGGGGCTCACGGGCATGCTGGGGGGCGCGGTCCCCTTGTTCAAGGGCATCTACATCGACACCACCACGATGAACTCCGTCGTGGAGGTCGACTCCAAGAACCAGACCATCAGGGTCCAGGCGGGCGCGACGCTCCAGGAGGTCAACGACGCCGTACACCCGTACGACCTCTGGCTCCCGCACCAGCCGGAGTCCAAGTGGGTCAGCACGGTCGGGTCCGCGATCGCGTGCGACAACGACTCCACGTTCGGCGTCAGGTACGGCAAGATACTGAACTGCCTCCTGAGCGCGGAGATCGTCACGGGCACGGGCGAGGTCCTGGAGCTCGGACACAGGAAGGCGCACTTCACCTCGTCCGGGTACAAGCTCAAGGACCTGCTCGCGGGCAGCGAGGGCACCCTGGGGGTCATCACGGAGGCCACGCTCAAGCTCGAGCCCATCCCGGCCACGAGGAGGGTGGACATGCTCGTCTTCCCGAGGCTGGGCGCGGCCGTCGACTACCTCAGCAGGCTCCTGAAGGCGGGCCTGTGCATCGAGGCGGCCCATATCAACTGCAAGCGCAGGCTCAAGTTCTACACCCAGACATACAAGCAGAAGTACGGGAAGGACCCCGAGATACCGGCCTGGGGCGAGGCGCTCCTGGCGATATCCTTCGCCGGCGACAAGGGCGTCGTCGACTTCCAGAGGGACGAGGCGGTCAGGCTCAGCAAGGAGTTCGAGGCGCAGCTCGTGGAGGAGCGCGAGCTGGTCGACAGCTGGTGGACCTCGAAGTACACGCTCGAGTTCGAGCCGTTCAAGCAGAAGTGGCCGGACTCCCAGACCAAGAAGAAGTTCGGGGCCGCGGACCCCGGGGTGCCCGTCGGCAGGCTCGAGGAGTTCTACCACAAGTTCGTCGAGATAGCGGAGAAGCACCGGCTCGACATCATAGGCATGAACGCGTACCTCGAGCACCCGAACAGCATCGGCTTCTCGCTCTCGTGCGCCGTCTATGTCGACTACAGGGACGCGGACGAGGTCAAGAGGTTCAGGGAGTACCACGACGAGCTGAGCAAGATGGCCATCTCGTTCGAGGGCACGATGAGCACATTCATGAGCGACACGCACCAGAAGGCCCCGTACCTCGAGCTCGAGCACGGGGCGTCCCTGCGCCATATGAGAGAGATCAAGAGGCTGTTCGACCCGAAGGGGATACTCAACCCGGGCAAGAAGTTCCCGAGGGAGGAGTCCCCGTGAACAACACCCTGGACGAATTCAAGGAGGAGCTCGAGACGTGCTTCGGGACCTCCTGCGGGTTCTGCGAGCGCGGGTGCCCGGTGTACCAGACGATGAAGGTCAAGACCCTCTGCATGAAGGGCAGGAACAGGACGATGCTGGGCCTGCTCCAGGGCAAGTTCGACATCACGCCAGCGGTCGTCCAGGCCGCCTTCGAGTGCACCCTGTGCGGCAACTGCGACAGGTGGTGCTCGCTCAAGAACACGGAGCACACGAGGGCCTTCAGGGAGTACCTGCTCAAACACGGCTACGAGCCGATGAAGGAGCACGCGTCCCTCGCGGCCAGCCTCAAGAACTACGGCAACCCCTGGTTCCAACCCAGGAGCGCCAGGAACAAGTGGACAAAGGGGCTCAACATACCCAAGGCTGCCCCTGGCGCCCAGGACGTGCTGTTCTTCGCCGGGTGCACATCCGCGGTCATGAAGCCGCTCGTGCCGAGCCTGGTCGCGGGCGCGAAGCTGCTCCAGAGGGCTGGGGTCAGGTTCGCCACGCTCGGCCAGGACGAACCGTGCTGCGGTTCGACCCTGCTGCGCGTCGGCCAGACCGAGGCGTACGAGGACATCGCGAAGAAGAACGTCGAGAGGTTCGAGGCGCTCGGCGTCAAGAGGATAGTCACCGCGTGCCCGGGCTGCTACACGACCCTGAAGAAGTCCCTCCAGGACCACGGCTCGAAGATAGAGGTCGTCCACATCACCAAGGAGATAGCGGACCTGGTCAGGAGCGGCAAGCTCAAGGTCAAGAGGTCCACGGAGAGGATGACATACCACGACCCGTGCCACCTCGGGAGGCTAGGGGGCGTCTTCGAGGAGCCGAGGGATATACTGAGGGCGATCGCGCCTCTGGCCGAGATGCCGAACCACGGGATGGAGTCGAGGTGCTGCGGCGCGGGCGCGGGGCTGCAGTCCGCGTTCCCGAAACTGTCGCGCGACCTCGCGGCGAAGAGGATAGCCGAGGCGACATCGACGGGCGCGACCACGCTCGTCACATGCTGCCCGTTCTGCGAGACCCAGCTCAGGACGGTCCCCGGGATCAAGGTGGCCGACCTCATGGAGCTCCTGCTGAGCTCCGTGGAGAACGGCGAGAAGGGGAACGACAGGCCCGCCCCTGGGAAGACCTGAGCCCCGACCGACCTACACGCGCTTGAACTCGCGTTCCTTCGCCCTGACGACGTCCCTGGCGATGGTCCAGGATATCAGGAACACGAAGGCGACCACTATCGACAGACCTGCGGCCCAAAGGACCTTCTGGGGCCCGGACGCATCCACCATGGCGATGTACAGATACAACAGCCCGATGCTGACGACCGCGAACGCCCCGCTGAGCCATATGGACATCTTCGACAAGCCTGCGACGGTGCCTATCTCGACCATTTCTTCCTCCCTGGGGCGAATATCCCCCGCGGCCGTACTTAAGCGTTTATACGGATTGCCGCTCGGGGCGCCCGGGCATCATTTGCCCTGTCCCGAAACCTGCCCTACAAGGTTCTTGTAGAGGGAAGGCGCTCCGGTCATATAGGCGGAAGATGGCGAAGGTCAACACACTTGGCCTCAAAGGCGCGGTCCTGTCTCTCGTGGCAGCTTTCACGTTCTGGCTCTACGCCCTACTGTCCAGCATCGTGGTAGGCTCCGGCGACGACAGCTTCACGTACGACATGAAAGCGATCATGGTCGCCCTCGCGGCGATGTACATGGCCGGGGCCATCCTGGGGCTCCTGAGCCAGCTCGGCGGGGTCCTCCAGCTCCCGAGCGTCATCATTGGACTACCGATCGCGTGGTACCTGGAATTCCACGCGGCGATGTACCTGCTCTACCTCGTCGGGTTCCTAGGCACCTCGATGCTGCTCATGGCAATATTCCTCGAGCGGTCGCGCGGCGAGAGGGGGTTCAAGGCGCCCCCGTTCTCGAGGGTGAGGATATGGACCATCAATGTGGACGCAGCCTGGGCCAGGCCGCTCTCGAAGAGCGCGTCGAAGAAGCTGCTGGTCGTGCTCATCGCGTGCCCGGTCGTGGCCGCGGCCTTCGCGACCTACGCGTGGGGGAGCGACGTGTCCACGCTTCGCATCTCGGTTGATGTGGACGGACTCACGTACGGTAGCACTAACGTCTCGATCATCGTCGACGGCGAGGTCGTCCTGGAGCGTCTGCTGGTGTACGACCCCGCGGGCGACCAGGTCCTATACGTAATAACCACGTGCAAGGTGCCCGCTGGCACCCATGTCGTGGAGGTCGACGCGTGGAACGGGGCTCAGCTGACGCAGGGCACGGTCGACATCAGCGTGACCGAGAAGGCCCTACCGTTCACGACCGAGCGCACACGCCTGATGGTCGGATACGGATGGGTCTGACGCGCGAGCGGGTCACACCAGCTCGTAGGTTATCCGTTCCCGCTCCTTCCCCTTGTTCTCCCTCTTGACGACCTTGATCCTGCCTATCTCGGCCAGCGAGCGCACGTGCGTCCCCGCGCAGGGGCAGACGTCGTGCCCGGGGACCCTGACGACCCTGAGCTCCTGGACGGACTTGGGCAGCAGGTCCAGGTTCGCCCTCTGAGAGTCCACGGCCTTCTCGAGCTCGGACCTGTCCTCGGTCGCGATCTCGACCTTCGCGCCCGTCGCGAGTATCTCGTTCGTCCTGGACTCAAGCTCCGATATCATCTCGTCGGTGAACTTGACCGGGGCGAAGTCTATCCTCGATCGGTCGTGGTACAGCTGGTTCCCGACCGTGCGGGCCTTCCAGAGGTCGTAGACGACCCCGGACACGATGTGCTGGGCCGTGTGCATCCTCATGTGCCCGTACCGCTTCTCCCAGTCGACCACGCCGTGGACCCTGTCCGGGACGATCTCCGGGTTCTGCGCGAGGTGGTGCCTCACGCCCTCCTTCTTCGTGACCTCGCGCACCTGCGCCTGCCCGCCGGGCCACTCGAGCCTGCCGGTGTCCGAGGGCTGGCCCCCGCCCAGGGGGTAGAACGCGGTCCTGTCCAGCACGACATAGTCGAAGCCCCGCTCGACCACGCTCGCGTCGAACTCGCGGATGTAGTTGGACTCTATGTCCTTCATGTACAGCAGTTCGGTCATGGTAGTCACTAGGTCCCTGAAACAGAAAAGGAAGAAGTTGGTTAAGAGTTTAGGCCTGTTCCTAGGCCTGTTCCTTGGGCGCGCCGCAGTTCGGACAGGTGTGCATGAACATCGGGAACTGCACGTTGCAGTTCTTGCACCTGGTCATCGGCTGGTGCTGGTGCTGCGGGTGCTGGGCGGCCGCGGCCGTCTGCTGCTGGGCCGGCTGCGCGGGCGGCGGGACTGGCGGCGGGGCATACGCTGGCCCTGGCGCCTGGGCCGTCACTGTCCCCGGGGCGTACGGCTGGTACCCCGCGGGTGCCTGCTGCGTGAGCGCGTCCCCGACCTTCACGTACGTGAGCACGAGGAGAATCGAGGGCAGGGCGAACCCGAACAGGCCGATGAATATCCACACGAGCGAGTCGTTCTTGGCGTCGTGGAACCTTCCCTGGTCTATCGCGTCGAGCACCGTCTTCTTCAGGAACACGGACGCCATGAAGCATATGACGATCGCGAAGAAGCCGAACAGGCCGAGGCCCAGCCTCCCGATCCCTCCGTCCACGGCGTAGAACGTGATCTCGACGATGGCTACGACGAACCATATCAGGGCCGCGAGCAGGAACATGAGCTGGGCCCACCACGCGTACCTCCTTCCCTCGGCGACCTCCCTTGGGAGCCATGGCGGGGTGTTCCCGGAAGCGATAAACGTGTTCAATGTGCTGTTCATTTCTAGAGCCTCCTTTAATTCATCCCTTCTGTCGCCTTGTGGCGACACCTGAAGAATCGCGATTGGCGTATATAGCCTTTCCTGAGGCCTGGATTGATGCCAGTCATTGCGGAGTCGGGGTCTGTCCGACCTAGCCGAGCCTCTGGGCGAGCGAGTCGACCTCGCGCATGGCCACGAGCACCATGTCAGGGGTGACCGTGAACGGCATCGCGGACATGCTGTCGTTGGGGTCGCAGGCCTTCTCCGCGGCCTTCGGGAGGTAGGACATGTCCAGCTTCCCGAGCTCGCTCAGCCGTATGGGGAGCCCGAGCTCGCGGCACCACCTCATGACCCTCTCGACCTCGCCCATGGGCCTCCGCTCGAGCACCATCTGCACCATCGTGCCGAAGGCGACTATCTCGCCGTGCTTCCGCGCGATCCCCGGGACTATCGTGAGGCCGTTGTGCACCGCGTGGGCGGCCGCGCAGCCCCCCCCGCCGAACCCGAAGCCGCTCTGCAGCTTGATGGCCTCGACGACCGACTCCACGGCGTCCGTGATCTTCCCGGCCTCGACGTCCTTCTTCGCCTGGACCCCGTGGGCCATCAACGTCTGGAAGCACTTGAGGTTGACCTCGAGCGCGGCGTTCGTCGCCTGCTCCTGGGACTTCCTGGCGCGCATGGTCTCGGCGTACGCCGGCTTCTCGAACCCGCACGCGAGCGCGTCGCCCATGCCCTGGACGATGAAGACCGGGGGCGCCCTCGCGACGACCTCCGTGTCCACCAGCACGAGGACGGGAGCCTGGGAGAGGTAGATGTCCTCTATGAATCTGTGGTCCTCCGAGAACACGACCGCGTCGGCCATCTGGTCGGCGTTCGTGGCGCACTGGGTAGGGACCGTGATGACTGGCAGGTGGAGCTTCTCGGACACGGCCTTCGCGGTGTCCACCGCCTTTCCCCCGCCGCACCCTATGATGATGTCTGCCTCCGCGTCCTCCACCCTCGCGGCGACCTCGTTGATCTTCGCATGGGTGCACTCGGTGACGGAGTCGTCGTGCCCCGCGAGCGGGACCCCGGCCTGGAGCAGGCTCGCCTGCACCCTGGCCTTCACGCGGGTCCAGCCCGTCCTCCCGCTGACGACGAACGGCTTCGACCCGTGCTGCCTCACATGGGCCCCGAGCTGCCCCAGGACGCCCTGGCCCTGGACATACCTCGCGGGTAGTATGACCTTCCTGGCACCGCTCTCAGGCAAACGACTCATCCTCCGAAAAACTCGCTAGAAGGGCATCCATGACTTCCGTCGTATTCAACCTTCCGCCCGTCCGCGCGCGCTCCCGGCGCCCGTTATTCGCAAAGTAATAAATAGACTCTCGGGGATAGTTCACGCCAGCATACCCGTTGCGAACTGTTCGTTCAGCACGCGGCTGGACAGTGGACTGATGAAGTACGAAGACTACAAAGACATCTATTTTAGGCTCAGGAATCCGAACGACATCGACAAGCTCGCGCAATCGATGTGTCTCGACAGGGAACTCCTTCTCGTGATGTACACGCAGAGGACCGTCCGGGACGCCACGCGCAGGTTCTACATCGTCAAGAAGGACATCACGAAGATCGCCAAGGACTGGAGGAGGGGCGACTCCATCGCCCACATAGCCAGGTACCTCAACTTCCCGCCCGTGCTCCTCGGGCTCATGCTCGCCCCGGAGATCGGGCTCACGAGGAAGTCCTACTGGAAGTACATCCGGGACCCGGACTCGTGCAGGGACCCGAGGCTCAGGAAGGAGCTGAGGAAGGTCGCCGAGGACGACATCATCTACTCGCCCGCGGGCGCCGATGTGCAGACCAAGAGGGGCAAGTGGGGCGAGAAGATGCTCGAGGACTGGCTGGACAAGAGGTGCGTCACGTACAGGACCGAGGCGGACCTGAGGGCCACGCACAAGAAGACCCCGGACTGCCTCCTGGACAAGCCCATACAGATCAACGGCTCGAAGGTGTTCTGGATAGAGTCGAAGGCGTCCTTCGGGGACGAGATCGAGCTCAAGAAGAACGTGAGGAGGCAGCTGAAGCCGTACACGGAGCTGTTCGGCACCGGCGCCGTCGTCTACTGGTTCGGGTTCGTCGAGGGGATAGAGCCCCCGGAGGGCATACTGCTCCTGGATGGCTCGCACTTCGAGGACGGGCCCGAGCGCGCCCCGCCGGGCGCCGACCCAGGAAAGTTTATTGACCAGGGACACGCATAATCGCGCCCATGGGCGGGCCCGAGGGAATGAGCTACATCTCCGCTGGAGACCTGGAGAAGTTCACCTACTGTCCCTTGAGCTGGTCCCTGAGCAAGAAGTACGACACCCAGGACATGACCACCAGGAAGGGCATCGAGGAGCACGAGAAGCTCGGAGAGACCCTCTGGAAGATAGACGCCGGCGAGCGGAAGGCCCGGGAGGCCGAGCGCATGGTGTTCTGGTACGCCATCGTGGCGACCATCATCGCCATCATCGGCCTCGAGCTGATGCCGTTCGAAGAGGCGGTCTCGGTCGGCGAGATACTCGGGTCCGTCGCGCTCATCTGGATCCTCGCGGCGACATTCTTCCTGTACAAGGCATCGAGACCCTCGATCACGGGGAAGACCTTGGACTACGAGAGGATCATCCTCATATTCGCCATAGTCTCCGTCATCGTGGCCGTGAACGCCGTGGCGTTCATACTGGAGGACACCACCCTGGCGCAGGTCATGGAGCTCGTCGCGGTCCTGTGGCTGATAGCCGCGTCGGTCTCCCTCTACAGGTCCCTGGTATCGACCAGGATCGCCGCCGCCCTCAGGGAGGAGTTCAGGGTCAAGGGGAAGATAGAGTACATCGACATGGACGAGTCGAAGGTCTTCAAGTCCGAGCGGTATGGCCTGTCCGGGCGCCCGGACTATGTGATCAGGCTCGCGGATAACATCATACCGGTCGAGGAGAAGAAGGGCCGGACACCGCAGGGCCCGTTGTTCTCGCACATACTCCAGGTGGCCGCCTACTGCCTCCTGATAGAGGACACCATGGGCAAGGCCCCGCCGTACGGGCTGCTCAAGTACCCTGACAGGGAGGACGAGATAGAGTACAACGAGGACCTGAAGAAGGTGCTCGTGACGAAGCTCGACGAGATCAAGGAGGCCATGGCCTCGGGGGAGACGCACAGGAACCACGACAGGCCCGGCAAGTGCGTCCGCTGCTCGAGAAGGGATGTGTGCCCCGAGAAGCTCGCGTGAGCGTCAGTCGACCGTGACCGTCTTGGCTATGTTCCTGGGCTTGTCTATCGGGCAGCCGCGCTCCCTGGCGAGATAATACGAGAACAGCTGCAGCGCCACGACGACCGGCACGGGCGAGAACAGAGGCGGTATCTCCCGGATGTATATCACGTCGTCCGCGTACTTCCCCAGCTCGGTGTCCCCCTCGTACCCGACCGCTATGACCGGGCTGCCCCTGGCCGAGACCTCGCTTATGTTCCCCAGTATCTTGTCGTACGTGTGGTCCTTGACGGCGATCGCGATGACCGGCGAGTCCTTCGATATCAGCGCCAGGGGCCCGTGCTTCAGCTCGCCCGCGGGGTAGCCCTCGCCGTGTATGTACGATATCTCCTTCGTCTTCAGGGCGCCCTCGAGCGCGATCGGGTAGTTGATGTTCCTGCCGATGAAGAACATGTCCTGGGCGGCGTGGTACTTCTTCGCCAGCGCCTCGATCTCGGGCGCCTTGTTGAGCACGTCCTGGACCGCCCTCGGCAGGCTCCGCAGCTGGCCAATCACGGCCCGCTTCGCGAGCGCGCTCAGGGTCCTGTTCTGCGAGCCGAGGTCCATCGCGAGCAGGTACAGCGCCACGAGCTGGGTCACGAACGTCTTGGTCGCCGCGACCCCGATCTCCGGGCCGGCCCTGGTGTATATGACGTGGTCCACCTCCCTCGTGATGGCCGAGCCCATCACGTTCGCGATGGCGACGGTCCTGTTCCCGCGCTTCCTGGCCTCCCTCGCAGCGGCCATCGTGTCCAGGGTCTCGCCGCTCTGGGTGATCAGGACTATGAGCGGGTTCTCGCGGGACGCGGACGAGTACCGGTACTCTGAGGATATCTGGACGGTCGTGGGTATCTTGGCCAGCTCCTCGATGATGTACTTGCCGACGAGGCCCGCGTGGTACGATGTGCCGCACGCGATGACCTTGACGCTCGAGAACGACCCTGTCGAGAAGAACGGCTCCGCGTCCAGGCTCTCGACCCTGCCCAGGAGGGAGTCGTGTATCGCGCTCGGCTGCTCGTAGATCTCCTTGAGCATGAAGTGCGGGTACCCGCCCTTCTCCGCGTCCTCGATGTTCCACGCGACCTTCTGAGGCTCCCTGTGGACCTCCTTCCCGCTGGCGTCGACCATCCTGACGGAGTCCTTCGTCACCCTGACGACCTCGCCGTCCTCGACGTACAGCATCTTGTTCGTGTGCTTCAGGAGGGCCGTCACATCGCTCGCGACGAAGTTCTCCCCGTTCCCGAGCCCGACCACGAGCGGGCTCTCCCGCCTCGTGGCCACGATCTCCTCCCCGCCCTTCGCGACCACCGCGAAGGCGTATGTGCCCTCGATCCTAGCGACGGACCGTCGGACCGCCTCGAGCAGGTCGCCCTTGAACTCCGACTCCACCAGGTGCGCGAACACCTCGGTGTCCGTCTCCGAGGAGAACTTGTGCCCCCCGGCGACGAGCTCGTCCCTGAGGTCCATGAAGTTGCTGATGATGCCGTTGTGGACTATCGCCAGCTGGTTCGAGCAGTCCGCGAACGGGTGCGCGTTCTCGGTCGTCGGCTTGCCCTGGGTCGCCCACCTCGTGTGCGCGATGCCCAGGTTGCCCTCCATCTCGGGCATCTTGCCCTCGAGCACCGCGATCTCACCCTCGCTCTTGAACAGCCGCAGCTCCTTCCCGACGACGGCTATGCCGGCCGAGTCGTACCCTCGGTACTCCAGCCTCTTCAGGCAGTCGATGAGTATGGGCTGGGCCCTCCTCGGGCCCGCGTAACCGACTATGCCGCACATCTGGACAACACCCTAGGTCACCAGCGACCTGTTAGGCAGGTTCCTCGTTATCTTCGCCCCGCTGGACACCTTGCACTCGGACCCGACGACCGTCCCGGGCTCCATCACGACGCCGGTCCCGAAGCTCGTGTCCTCGCCCACGATCGACCCGATGTGAGGGACCTTGAAGAACTCGTCCGAGATGTTCACGTACGCCTCGGCCCCGGGGGCCATCAGGTGCGACTGCGACTTCGTCCCGTACCCGAGCACGCAGTGGGACACATACGAGTGTGCCCCGATGCTGCAGTTGCTCATGACTATGCTGTTCTTGACCATCGTGAACGGCTCGATCAGGACGCTGTTCCCGATGCTCGTGGACGGGAATATCGTGACATTGGGCCCGATCTCGCACCCGTCACCTATCAGCACCGGCCCGTATATCGTCGTCCCGGATCGGATGACGGTCTCGTCCCCTATCCCCACGGGCCCGTGTATCTGCACCTGCGGCTCCACCTTCCCCGAGGTCTTCACCGGCAGCTGCTCGAGCGCCGCCGCGTTCAGTTCCAGCAGGTCCCACGGGTAGACCGCGTCTATCCACAGGCCGTTCGAGAACACCGGAGTCACCGGCCTCTCGCTCAGGCTGGAGTTCACCGCGTTGCTCAGGCCGTACTCCCCCAGCGCGATGTTCCTCTCGATGTGCTTGAAGATCTTGTCGCACAGGCAGTACACGCCCGTCAGGACGATGTTGGATATCATGTCGTGGGGCTTCTCGACGACGCCCCTGATGTTCTCCTTCTCAATCGTGACCACACCGTACTTGGAGGGGTTGTCGCTCTCCGCCACGAGGGCGCTCGAGCACTTGCCGGAACCCAGGAGGTCGCCCACCGCGCGGGAGTCCACTATGTTGTCCCCTGGAAGCACCAGGAAGTCCCCGGACACCCTGTCCTTGGCGCACGCGAGTGCGTGGGCGTTCCCGAGCTGCTTCTCCTGGACCACGTACTCTATCTTCGCCCCGAACTTCTTCCCGTCGGCGAAGTGGGACATGATGCGCTCCTTTCGGTAGCCCACGACCATCACGATGTCCTCGACATCGTTCTTCACGAGCGCCTCGACGACATACTCCAGGATGGGCCTGTTGGCGACGGGGATCATGACCTTCGGCTCGGACACGGTCAAGGGCCTGAGCCTCATTCCCTCGCCAGCGGCCAGGATGACAGCCTTCATGAGACAACCAGCCGAGAAGTTACAAGGTTGCGGCCATTTAAGGGTTTCTAGCCCGGGCCAGCGACGCCTACTCCTCGGACTCCTCGTTGATCTCGCCGTACAACGCCCTGTCCCTGGCCTCGACCTTCGTCTTCGTGGCCTGCTCGAAAAGGTCGCACTCGCACCTGACCGAGGTGATGATGTCACGCTCGGTGCAGTAGCCCATCCCTGGCCCGGAGCCCTCCTCGGGGCGGGGGTCCCAGTAAAGGCACGAAGGGCACAGTCTCCTCTTCTTCGGGTCCTCTTTGCAGGTGGGATGCGGTGTCACGCTCAGGTATGTGACATCCTTGATATTTCATGATTTCGACACATGCGCTCGCGCGTCTGGACGTAGTCTGCCTGTAGTACTGGCTCATATCTGGCCCGGACTCGTCGATGCCTCGATAGCATGTGTCCGAGGGGAACCAGGGGTGCGTACAGGAA
>JAUPMC010000003.1 GCA_030836605.1 Thermoplasmatota archaeon
GCACGGGATCGCGAAGGAGTTCCTGTATGTGGACGCCGTCGCGCTGTACATGGTCAGGAACCCGGAGAGATTCAAGGTGCTGGTGACGCCCAACCTGTTCGGGGACATCCTCACAGACCTCGGGGCGGCGCTCCAAGGTGGCCTCGGGTTCGCTCCCTCAGGGAACATCAACCCGAAAGGGCTGAGCATGTTCGAGCCCGTCCACGGCTCCGCGCCGGACATCGCGGGCAAGGGACTGGCCAATCCGGTAGGGGCGATATTGTCGGGCGCGCTGATGCTCCAGACGCTCGGGCACAGGAGCGCGGCTGACGAGGTCGAGCGCGCCGTGCGGGCGGTCCTCGCGGACGGGAAGCACATGACCTCGGACGCCGGAGGGAAGACCTCGACGAAGGCCATGGGCGACGCTATAGCCTTGAGGCTGAAGCACCTCTAGGGACAGCGCCCGCGGGTCGCGGGGCCCTTACCTTGCGGGCATCCTCGTTCGAGCAGGGCACCGTTCATACTATTCTGAGCATACTTCTAAATAGCCATAACTCGATTTGAATTAAAAAGGGCAGTAGAGGTGGATGGGATGTCACCGCAGGTTTTACCAGTCCAGAAGCAGAAGGCCATCGAGATCGGGGAGTTCCTGACGAACAACGTGTCCAGGTCCGTAGTGTACGCTCTGCTGCACAGGCAGCCCCTCACGAGGAGGGAGATAGAACGCAGCCCGATGACCGATTCGATGAGGCGGCTCTCCCTGAGCGCGCAGACCAGGATACTCAAGGACAAGTCGACCGTCCAGATGAGGACTCTCCTGGCAAAGGGCGTTGACTGCGGGGTGCTCCTCCCCGTCACATCCAAGAGACAGAACTACTACTTCCTCAACTCCGACCTGAGGATCGAACCCTCGCCGGTCCGAGACTCGCCCGAGGAGGAGGACGAGGTGGCCCTGAACGTGTTCCTGGACAGGACCTTCGCGCACACGCCCGGGCAGGCGGTCCTGCCCGCTTGGGGGACGGCCGCGGACCACACCATCCTCCCCGTCCCGTTCATAGACTCGCCCAAGACATTCGTGCTATGGCTGAGCTGGCTCATCACGCCGACGAGGAGGAGCGTGCTCAGCTACATTGGGCACCACGGGGAGGTCACGAGGCCGCAGCTGCGGAAGGACCTCGGGTTCTGGGCTGACCGGATCGTCTCCAAGGAGGGGCTCCCGAGCGGGGTGCTCGAGAGGACGGACGGGAAGGTACGCTATCAGTTCTCAGACTTCTCCTTCTCGAAGCTGAAGGTCAAGAAGGAGGAGGAGCCGGGCAAGAGGAAGCCCTGGACCACTTACCCGCCGTCCTTCTGGATGACGAGGTCGTACGAGCCGCTCAGGTGCATCCTGGGGGCGTCCAAGTACCTGGGGGACTCCAAGCCGAACGCCACCCCGGCGACGATCCTTGAGGAGATGGCCAAGGAGGAGTTGACGGTGGTCGAGAAGAACCGGAAGGAGTTCCTCGAGGTGAACTTCCTCGAGAGGATGAGCTTCTACGCGATATACCACTCATCCGGGGACCCGGCGGTCAAGATCTCCGCCGAGACCCTGGTGCCCGAGAAGGTCACCTTCAACTCGCCGGAGCACCCGATGCTGTGGGTCATGAGGACCGACGAGGAGCACGCGGGCGCGAGGCTGCAGTTCAAGGAGGAGGCGGCCAAGATGCTCCTGGCCAAGAAGACGAAGGAGGACCAGGTCGCGTACCTCGAGAAGATGATGCTGGACCTGGCGATGGAGCGCATCGGCAAGAGGCTCGAGCTGCACGAGGTCGCCCTCGCGGGGGACCTCGACAAGCTGAGGATGGAGTCCTTCGGGCTCGGTGCCGATTCCATCGGCGCCGTCGCGAACCTGGAGACCGAGAGAGAGGCCATACTCCACGAGAAGATGTACTTCGAGAAATTCATGAACGTCCTGCTACCTGGCTCCATCAAGAAGCCCAAGAAGAAGTCGCCCGAGGAGGAGATCTCGGAGATTGACAAGGAGCAGGGCACCCCGCCGCCGCAGTAGGCCCTCGCCCACAGACGGGGGTTGCCCGGGCACCGTGATCACAAAGATAACTTACGGTTCTCCGCGTCAACTAAGTGATGGACCGCCATATATCTGGCTCGCATCCGAAACAGTATAGTACGGCGTGAACCATTAGGAATCGAGGGTAACATACATAAGCATCCGTAAGCAAACATGAGAGAGCGCTAATACTTCACTTATGAGTGTGTGGACATGACCTTGACCGACCGTGAGAAGCACATAATCGAGATACTAGGGAGAGGAGTCAACTCCCCGACGCTCCTGTCATCGGAGCTGAGGATAACCCAGTCCGGGGCGACCCAGGCGCTCCAGAAGCTGGAGAGGAAGGGGGTCGTCAAGAGGACCAAGGTCGGCCGTAACGCCATCTACCGGCTCGTGGAGGAGAAACCCCTGGAGGACCACGCGCCCTTGGACGAGGATCTCGAGCTGATCAAGGAGTCGTACCACGCCCTATCGAGGGTCTGGTCTCACCTGCTGCGGCTGGACCTCTCGCACGAGGAACTGACCAAGGTCCGAGAGGCCAGGAACCTCCTGGAAGAGATACTGGTCAAGCGCGGCAAGAGCCTGGAATGAAAAGACTGCCGGAGGACGGAGAGACCGTCGGTTCCGGCTATCTGAGCGCCTCTTCCGCCTTCTTCTTGTTGTCGACGGTCAGGATCATCTCGGTGTGACCGCCGTCCTTGCCGAGTATGTATATGGAATCGACGTTCACCATCGCCTTCGCCAGCTTCTTGGCCACCTTGCCGAGCTCGCCCGGCTTGTCGGGGAGCCTGACGGATATGACATCCTTGAGGTCGTAGCCTATGCCAGACCGGGTCAGGACGGCTTTGGCGGTGGCCTCATCGTCGGTGACCACCCTGATCAAAGGCTTCGCGACGTTACGCTCGCTGGCGATGCCCTTGATGTTCACACCGTTGTTCCCAAGGAGTTCGCACACCTTGGCCAGCTCACCTGGCTTGTCCTGGACGAAGACATCGAATTCCTTCAAGAGTTCCAGTCCTCAGCCTACCTATGCCCCGAGCTAGTTAAAAAGAATTCCGGCGGCCGGCTCAGGGCCCCGACGGACTAGCCACCCGTGGGCAACCGGACCCAACGCCTGACCCACCAGTATGCCAGATACGTCGAGTTCACGGTCGCCAGGGCGAGGACCGCGCCGTACCAGAACAGCATGCCGCTGTCCATCCCTCCCAGGGAACCGACGACCGTGGCGATGGTGTTCGGGACCAGCACCGCGGTGCCCAGGATCGTCAGCCAGGTTATGGTCATCGTCATGCGGTTGTTGAGGGTCTGGAGCTGGTTGTTGTACAGCGCCTGGAGCACCTCGAGCCCGGAGGCGAGGACCTCGGACATGTGCTCGCTCAGCGATATCTGGCGGTTCACGTCCTCGACGAGCAGGCCGACCTTCGCCAGGCTCTTCGGGTTGTCCGCGATGAGCTCAGCGTCCCCGTACCGCAGCGAGTGGAGGACATCCATCGTCCGCCAGAGCGTGTTCAGGTAGGTGATGAGCGCGTGTTTCAGCTGGTAGATCTTCTTGCCTACCTCCAGCCTCGGGGAGTCGGGGTCGAGCAGGAGCTCGCTCATGGCGTCCGCCTGCTCCTCGATCTCCCTCACGTGCTCGAAGTTGTGGGAGTTGTTCTCGTCCAGTATCCTGACGAGCATCATGGTGAGCCTGTCGCTCAGGGACATGCCCTCGGGGAGCTTCCTCATGAACGCGTCGGCGTACCGGGAGAACAGCACGAGCCTCTCGACCTCCGCGCTGTGGATGGTCACGATGAGGTCCTTGCGGACCAGTATAATGAGCGGGTGGGCCTGGACGTCCAGCCCTGAGACCTTCACTGCAGGGACCATGATGCCCATCTCCGTGTCCCTGTCCTCGAAGGAGGCGTAGTACCCTTTGAGCAAAGTGTGGACCATGGAGGCGCTGAAGCCCAGGCTGACGGCTATCTCCGTCCCGTCCTTCCCCAGGTCGTCGGCCGTGAAGTTGACCCAGCCGAGGCTCGAGTCGTGGAGCGTCGATATGAACTCCGAGGGGGCGTTCCCGAATATCTTGACTGGCCGGCCCTTGTGTGGCAAGGCGACGCATATGCCCTTATAGGCCTTGGCCTTGCACTCATCCTCTTGCCCGTTGGCCTTGGCATCAGGTGATCCCATCCGAGGACCCGACTCGACGCTGCCCTGCAACTGAAAGCCTCCCTTCTGCTACCCCTGTATCGCCCCAGGGCCATGTATATTTCGCTCCGCTGGGGGCACCTGGGGCGAGCATCCTTTTAATACGGACCTCGTCATTTCAACGGCGGTTAGGCGGTTAAGATGAGGGTACTCCTCATTCATGCGGACAGGTTCGAATACGAGGTCAAGGACCCGACGAAGATGGCGGAGGAGCTACCGCCCCAGGCCCCCAGGAAGCACTCCTTCCAGGAGCCCTTGGTCGTCTTCACGACGGTCGAGTCCACGGACGACAACGCCGAGGCGATCGCGGAGGTCGCCGCGACGGATGTCGCAGAGGTCTTCTCGAAGGTGGAGGCCAGGAGCGTCGTCCTCTACCCTTACGCGCACCTGAGCTCCGACCTGGCGGGCCCCGCCCAGGCCATCGCAGTCCTCAAGGCCACCGAGGCGGCCATCTCGTCGAAGGGCATCGATGTCCACAGGTCGCCATTCGGATGGTACAAGGGGTTCGAGATCAAGTGCAAGGGTCACCCCCTCTCAGAGCTCTCCAGGGAGTTCGCCGCGGAGGCGGGGAAGACGAGGGAGGAGGTCGTCGAGAAGATCAAGAGCGACTTCTTCATCCTGACGCCGGAAGGCAAGGAGCTGCCTATAGACCTCAAGGACATCGACTCCATGAAGTTCCTGGACGAGTACCCGTCCCTGAGGACATTCATCATGTCCGAGGAGGTCGGGAGGTCCAAGGGCGTCGAGCCACCGTCGATCAAGGCCATGCAGCGCCTGGAGCTGGTGGACTACGAGGAGGCGAGCGACAGGGGCCACTTCAGGATGTATCCCAAGGGGCACCTCATATTCAGCCTCCTAGAGAGCTGGGCGAAGGCGATCGCGCTCGACAAGATAGGGGCCGTCCAGATAGACACGCCCATACTGTACGACTGGTCCATGCCGGACATCAGGAGCCAGGGGATGTCCTTCCACGAGAGGCACTACACGCTCAAGACCGACGAGAAGAGGGAGTTCGTCCTCAGGTTCGCCGGGGACTTCGGCCTGTTCAGGATGCTGAAGGGGGCCACCATCAGCTACAGGAACCTTCCGCTCAGGGTCTACGAGTTCTCCAAGAGCTTCAGGTTGGAGCAGCGTGGGGAGCTGACCGGGCTGAAGAGGCTCCGGGGGTTCCACATGCCCGACGTGCACTGCTTCGTCGCGGACATAGACGACGGCTGGAAGGAGTACATGCTGCTCTACAAGAACTACGCGGACCTCGCGGACGCCACGAAGGTGGAGTACGCCGTCGCCTTCAGGATCGTGAAGGAGTTCTACGACAAGTACAAGCAGAACATCGTCGAGCTGCTCAAGTACTCCAAGAAGCCGGCCCTCATAGAGGTCCTGTCGGAGATGAAGCACTACTGGGCCGTGAAGCACGAGTTCCAGGGGATAGACTCCGTCGGGGGCTCCGTGCAGCTCAGCACCGTGCAGCTGGACGTCGAGGACGCCGAGAGGTACGGCATCGTGTACACGGACTCCGAGGGCAAGAAGCGCGGGTGCATCATAACCCACTCGTCCATCGGGTCCATCGAGCGCTGGATGTATGTCCTGCTCGAGGAGGCGCTCAAGCACGAGAAGCCCAGCCTGCCGTTCTGGCTGTCGCCGACCCAGGTGAGGCTCATCCCGGTCAGCAAGGAGTTCGTCCCAGACTGCGAGGCCCTCGCCGAGTCTCTACCAGGCAGGGTGGACATAGACGACACGGACGACAAGGTCGGGAAGAAGATCAGGAACGCGGAGATGGAGTGGATCCCGATGATCGTCGTGCTGGGCGAGAAGGAGAGGGCGTCCGAGAAGATACCCGTCAGGATGCGCTCTGGCGAGGTCAAGGACATGGCCAAGGCGGAGATGAGGGACGAGATGGAACGCTTGGCCAAGGGATACCCCGAGGCGAGGCTGCCGCTCCCGAGGATGCTATCCAAGAGGCCGGTGTTCAGGGGCTAGGGCTCACCTGTCGTCCTCGTCGCCCCATATGATCTTGTGGAGCTGAGGCAGCACGCGCACGTCCAGCTTGTCCCTGAGGACCTCCTCCGCGAGCCACTTCAGGTCCTTGCCGCCGACGGGCGTGAGTATGACCTCGCACTTCGGGGAGCGCTCCCGGATGACTTTCTTGGCGTACTCGTAGTCGGCCTCGTCCGAGACGACGAACTTGAGCTGGTCCGTGGGCCCGAGCATCTCCAGGTTCGAGAACAGCATCTTGTCGGACTCCCCCGACGAGGGGCACTTTATGTCCATGCTGATCGACAGGTTGTCGTCGCACGGCATCTCGTCGAGCGGCATCGCGCCGTTCGTCTCGACCACGACCTTGTAGCCCTCCTCGAGGAGCTTCTTGACCAGGCTGGGCGCGTCCCTCTGCACGAGCGGCTCCCCGCCAGTGAGGCAGACATGTCTCGCGCCGTGCTTCTTGACCGCCTTCAGGATGGCCTCGACGGTCATCTGGGAGCCCTCGTCGTACGCCTGCTTCGTGTCGCAGTACGCGCACCTCAGCGGGCAGCCGGATGTCCTGACGAAAGTCGTGGGCGCCCCCATGGTCCGGCCCTCCCCCTGGAGGGACTTGAATATCGAATAGACCTTCACTGCCTCACCTCGTACTCCAGCGGGTCCCGCGCGCCCGCCTGCCTGAACCCCTCGAGCCTGAGCAGGCACGAGTCGCACCTGCCGCAGGCCTTCTCGCCGCCCTTGTAGCAGCTCCACGTGAGCCCCAGGGGGACCCCCAGCCTGAGCGCCTCGCGCACGATCCCGGCCTTGGTCATGTCCATCACCGGCGCCTCGACCCTGATGGGCCGGCCCTCCTTGCCCGCCTTGGTCCCTGACTCCAGGACCCTCTGGAAGGCATACAGGAACTCGGGCGTGCAGTCCGGGTATCCGCTGAAATCCACGGCGTTGGCCGCGATGAAGACCGCCTCCGCTCCGACGCTCTCCGCGATGGACGCCGCGACGCTGAGGAAGATGATGTTCCTGGACGGGACGTAGGTGCTGGGCACGCCCGCCCCGATCTCCGACCGGGACCTGCCCTCGGGGACCTCGCGGTCCGCCCTGGTGAGCGAGCTGTCCAGGTGAGGTCCGATGGGCATCGACATGACGATGTGCTCGCTCGCGCCGAGCGCCTCGGCGACGGCGCGGGCGCACTCCACCTCCTTGTCGTGCCTCTGGCCGTAATCGAACGTGAGTGCGATGACCTCGTGCCCCCTCTCCTTGGCCATGGCCAGCACGGTGGACGAGTCGAGCCCACCAGAGAGGAGAACGACGGCCTTCGACATGACAGGTCAGCCCCCAATCAGACGTCCCTGGAGGTCCATACGCCCTGTCCCCGTCCCTCGTCGACCCCTATCTCGACCCTCCTCACGTTCTTCGGGAACCGGACCTTCTCGAGCAGGCGCCTGATGACCCACTCGGCGATCTCCTCGGCCGAGGTGACCGCGACATCCAGCAGCACGCAGTCCGACCTCGGGAACTCGTACGACTTGCCGCCTGTGGAGTACCTGAGCGATTCGCCCTTCAGCACCAAGGACGGGTCCTTGCCGGGGACAAGGACCTTATGGTCAAGCTCGGACGCGACCTCCCTCAGGAACTCCTTGACGCTGATGAAATCCATCACGACGCCATCGCTCCCGATGTCGCCCTCTATGACCGCGTTGATGGCGTAGTCGTGGCCATGAAGCCGGCCGCACTTGGAGTGCCCGGCGATCAAGTGCGTCGCCGAGAACGTCGTCTTCGAGCTCCAGCCGTTTATCTCCAGCCTCATCAGATCGGGATAGCTCGGGCACCCTTAAAATAGTTTCATGCAAAGGCTTCAGCCGACGCCCTGGGCCAGGCCCGCGGCGAGCATGACCGCGTCTGAGAAATCCGACTTCGCCCTCGTGGTGTCCACGAACACCCTGCGGAGGTTCACGACAGGGGCGCCGTACGCCTCGCAGCCACCGACCAGGTGCAGCGCGCGGAACATGAGGTTCCCGGTGACGCCGTCCGGGGCGATGACGAGGTCCCGCTCCGACACGGCCTTCTCGACCAGGATGGCATAGTGCATCGCGTCCAGGCCGGACCGCGCGAGCTCAGACGCGAGGGCCTCGCCCTCGTCCAGGCTCCTGCGGATCTCGTCGCCTCTGCCCGCGTCCTCCTCCCTGCCCTTGGAGAGGACGCCCACGGTAGGGCTCCAGCCCAGACGGCCGAAGTAATCGGAGGCGGCCACCGCCAACGCCAGCCTCTCGCGCGGGCCCCTGCCTTCGTCGATGCCGACCGGCGCGAGGAGGAACGGCTTCCTCATCCTATCAGCCAAGATGGCGACGCGCATCACCTCGTCGAGGCCGAAGGCGGACTTCAGCTCCGACATGGCCTCTGAGGAGGGCATGGTCCCGCGGACGGCCGCGTCCACCCTGCCGTCCTTGAGGGCCAGCACCAGCTCCCTGGGGGCGCCATATCCCTCGAGCCGGACCGGACACCCCAGCCCGTGGAGCCTTGCCGCGGTCGCGGACAACAGGTGCTCTGGGAGCCCTATGCCCACGGTCGCCTCGCTCGCGCGGCCGCGGGACATCAGACCGGGGAAATCGATCAGGACAACACCCGCCTACATCTCGTCCTCGGTCATCTGGTCGAAGGCGTAGTTCTCCCAGTTCCTCACGCCCAGGACTATCTCGAGCTCCTGGGGCGTCAAAAGGGGCTTGTCGTACATCATCACGTCGTCGATCGCGATCCTCGGGCAGGCGGTGGAGACATACGCGTCGAACCCCAGGGACTTCAGCTTCTCCGGGTCGAACTTGTCC
>JAUPMC010000029.1 GCA_030836605.1 Thermoplasmatota archaeon
CCGAGGAAGGGCTGGTACTTCTTGATCCTGTCGAATACGGCAGTGCTGCCGACGTGCTCCACCTCGCCCGCGGACTGCCTGTTGTCCTTGAGCTTGGGCGCGTAGTCCAACATCGTCCCATGGGGCGGGTCGTGGAAGTTGAATATCGCCCTGTCCATGTTCTTAATCGTGGACGCGAGCTTGTCTATGTTCCTGCCCATCTCCTCCTCGGGCCACTCTCTGGGCGTGTCCCAGGGCGTCGGGGACGTGTGGGCGAGCGTGATCATCTCGTATCCGAGTACGTCGAGGTTCCTCATGGCCGCCGAGATGATTGTCCTTGACGACTCGAGTATCGGGTCCATCTCGAAGGGGTCGTCGTTCCCCGGTGCCATGTATATCTTTGCCTTCGAGTCCTTGAGCTTCTCGTCGGCCAGGTCTATCCAGTGCTGAACCCTCTCGCTGATGAGACTGTGGAAGATGGTGGTGACCTCATCCGGCTTCTTCTGGAGTTCCTCCGCCTCCTTCCTGTCCGTCATGTACGGGTAGAACCCTATCGCGTTGATCTTTTCGAGTTGTTTCTGGAGTTCTGACTCGTTGTTGAGGTGTATAGCCTGGCTCAGGAAGTTGACGTCATAGGTACCGTTGCCGTTATTCATCACCGGCACGACCATCTTCCCCGCGAGGTCCCCAAGGGCGATTGCCGCGTCCGCCTTGTATATGGAGACGGCGCTGATGAACTTCCTGAAACACAATTCGGAACCATGCAGATCGGTGACGAAGAAAAGCCTCACGCTGCTCGAGACACTCCCCTCCTATGCGCTTGTCCAGTCAACGCGGTAGACCGTATTTAATCGTAGTGACGAACTGGTGAAAGTCTTACGAACCCGCATTCACGCGACGCGGATGCGTAATCGCCCCCCGTGCAGGCGTTCTAGTTGCCAGGGAACGAGGGACGACGGGATTCCGCGCCGAAACGCCAATTCGTGTCCTGCGTGCCGAGGGCCGTGCGGCTGCCGTGGGCACATGGCCACGATTTCGGCGAGCACGCGGAGGTTGTGCATGATGATGAGCGCGAACAGGTTGCCGAAACGCGAGAACGGGTCCTGGAAACTGTCCCGGGAGATACGTCTGGCTCGCGGCGCAAGACACCTTCTTCCTAGATATCTTAATAACGATTGCAGTTGGTAACGGTAGCTGCCCACGACGTGCGAGTGCGCGAGCGTGGACACGGAGGATGTTCGTATGGATCTCAGCCTGCCTGAATGGGTCGCCGATTGGGCCAGGAAGGCGCCGGACCTCAAAGTCCCGCCGCCCGGGCCGAAGAGCAAAGCTATCATCGAGAAGGACAGGAAGTACGTGTCGCATGCGTACGACCGGTTGTTCCAGTTCACGATGAAGCGCTCATCTGGCGCGGCCATCATGGACGAGGATGGGAACGTCTACCTCGACTTCTCCTCGGGCATCTCGGTGCTGAACGCGGGCTGGTCCAACCCCAGGGTCGTCCAGGCCATCAAGGACCAGGCGGAGTGTCTCACGCACTCGCTTGCGAATGACGCTTACTTCGACAAGGAGGCGGACTTCGCGGAGCTCCTGGCCAAGATCTCCCCCGGGGGCGCGTTGGAGTCCACGTTCTTCGGCAACAGCGGGGCAGAGGGAGTGGAGGCTGCCATCAAGCTCTCGCGTTACTACACGAAGGGGAGCGAGCACATCGCGTTCATGGGCTCGTACCACGGGAGGATTGGGAACGCGCTCGCGATGGCTAGCCGGATCAAGTACAAGTACGGGCATGGTCCGTACGCGCCGGGCATATACTTCGCGCCCTATCCCTACTGCTACCGTTGCTGGTTCAATCAGGAGTACCCGTCTTGCGGGCTACTGTGCGTCGACTATCTGGAGAAGGGGATCCTCGAGTTCGGAGGCCCGAGCAACGACCTCGCCTCTGTGTTCGTCGAGCCGGTCCAGGGCGAGGGCGGTTACATCGTTCCTCCCAAGGAGTTCATGCCTCGGCTGAGGAGGCTGTGCGACCAGAGGAAGATGCTCCTCGTCGCGGATGAGGTTCAGACTGGCCTCGCGAGGACTGGCGAGGTCTGGGAGTGCAACTCGACGGGGACGATCCCCGACATACTGATCACGGGGAAGGCTCTGGGCGGCGGCATACCTCTTGGCGCCATCGTCGCGAAGAAGAGCATCATGGATGTCTGGCGGCCAGGGTCCCATTCGTCCACGTTCGGCGGGAACGGCATCAGCATGGCAGCGGGGCTCGCCCATGTGAGGGAGATACTTGAGCAGAACCTTACCGAGCGGTCCAAGGTGCTTGGCGCACATGCGATGAAGAGGTTCTCGGAACTGAGGGACAAGTATGACATCATAGGCGATGTCAGGGGCAAGGGGCTCATGATCGGCGTGGAGATCGTCAAGAGCAAGAAGACGAAGGAGCCGCTCTACGTCCCGCAGATCCAGGGGCTCGCGTGGAAGAAGGGCCTCATGATGATCACCGCCGGGATGTTCGGCAACGTGTTCAGGATTGCTCCGCCGCTCGTGATATCGCGGGAGCAGCTGGACCTCGGGATCGACATATTCGAGGACGCGATCAAGG